>DAOUWN010000266.1 GCA_030667105.1 Deltaproteobacteria bacterium | reverse complement strand
GTATTTGTTTCGGATTTCGGATTTGCGGCTGACGCCTTGAGAACAGCACGTGCTTCGAATTTGTAGCATTTTGATTTAACATATAATTTTTGTTAATTCAGGCGGTTAGTTGTTTAAATGACGTGGCCCTGCTAGAAGAGGTGTTGCTCTTTTACTGTCAGGCTAATTGTGCTATAGGAAGCCGAAAAACTGGCGAACTTAATGATATTGTCTTAGGATCTATAGGTTATTGTGAAACTGACTAAGCTGGCGGTGCTTCAATCACTTTTTGTTTCCGGGTTGGTGGTCTCAAACATCATTGCAGCCAAGGTGGTTGTTATCTGGAATCTGGTCGTGCCGGCCGCCGTCATCATCTATCCGTTTACGTTTCTTCTCACTGATATCATTGGTGAAACATACGGAAAAGACGAAGGCAACAGAACTGTATGGTATGGATTCTTGGCCTCCATTTTCGCCATGATAATCATCTATGCCGGCATGCTCCTGCCAGTAGCTCCGTTCATGCAAGAGAAGCAGTCGGCCTACGAAATACTTCTGGGGCCTAATCGTCGCATTGTGCTGGCATCGTTGCTTGCCTACCTGTGTTCCCAGAAACATGATGTATGGGCCTTTCATTTTTGGAAGAACCTGACTGGAGGCCGACACAAATGGTTGCGGAACAACCTGTCGACCATGACCAGTCAACTTGTGGACACGGTTATTTTTATCGGGATTGCCTTCTGGGGCGCAGTCCCCCATCTTGGAAAAATGATCTTGGGGCAGTACATAATTAAGGTGTTGATTGCTTTGCTCGATACGCCGATCTTTTACGCCCTGACCATGAAAAGGAACCAGCATGGATATGTCGGATATGCAGAAAAAACTGCTGGCCGGAGTTGAAAAGCCTGACAAGGTGGCCCGAGACGTCCTTGCAGCGCTGGACTATGCATATGGCGCCCAAAGGGACATTGAGATCAAGATCGACCAGCCTGAATTTACGTCTTTGTGCCCTATTTCAGGTCTTCCCGACTCTGGGTGTATCACCATACGTTATTTACCGAAGGACAAGATTGTTGAACTGAAATCCCTGAAATACTACCTGCTGCAATATCGCAACGTCGGCATCTTCTATGAACATGTGGTAAATCGCATTTTGGAAGATCTGGTTTTTGTCCTTGACCCGAAGTTTGCGGAGGTCGTTGGGACCTTTACGCCCAGGGGCGGCATCAAGACCACGGCACGCGTTGAGTACAACGAGAAAGGATAGGGATTGTGGGCAGAAAGACATCTAATCTCGCGGTGTTTTTTCTTCTGGGCTGCTTGCTAATCACCGGCTGCGCCACAACGAAAAAAATTGCCGGCGACATCATGGGCAAAAGCAGAGATCTAAAGAAAAAGATCGCATTTCTCCCGATTCTGAACAGCTCGAATTACGGGGGCGAGGATTTTCGAAAGGCGGCTGGCACTGAGCTTAGGTCTTTTCTGGGCCGGAGTTGCGACGGGCTGTGCATCATGGATTCCCGCAAGATCCGTGAGGCCTTGAAAGAGATGCCTCGCATTGAATCAGGCCGGATCGACCACTTGGCCCTTGCCGAGTTTGGCAGGATCCACGGGCTCAGCGCTGTGGTCGAGCAAGGAATTTCATAGGTTCAATGTGTCACGGACAAACGCGGCATCTGGGGATTCAGAAAAACCTGTTGGCTTGCGAGAGTCTCTTTTCGTGTGAGGGCCTATGACATTGAGACAACCTCAATGCTGTTCGATGAACTCGTCCGGGAAGAAGTGGATCTCTCAGAAGATGCCTGGCAAAGCGTTAGAGGTTCTAACGAGTACAACAAAGGAATTGCACACTCCATTCTTGACAAGATCACGCCCAAGATTGGGGAAATGATCTGCATGCGTTTGGCCGAAGTGCCCTGGAGGGGATACATCATCAGTAGCTCTGATGGCATATTTACCCTTTCAGCCGGCATTGATGTGGGACTTGCCGCTGGGGATATTCTGGAGGTCTTTGCAATGGGCGAACCGGTTAAGGGCCATGGAGACGGCGTCTATTTGATTTCAGGTCCCAAGATCGGCGAAATCAAGGTCACGGAGGTCCGAAGCCAACAGGCCGAGGCCATTCGCATCTCCGGCAGCGATCTTGAAAACAGTTCTTGCATCAAGTTGAAACCCTAGGAGGCTGTCCGACTCGGACAGGCTCCTACACGGTTCCCAGAATTCGATATATAGACATCGGCTTGTCCAAGCCTTTGACACGTACAGTAGGAGGCAACTTCTCGGCTACAAACTGCTCTAGCGCTTCCATATAGGTCGTCTCACTCACCAATATCTCGCCCCCCCTGGCCATTTTCTCAAGACGAGCCGCGATATTGACGGGCATTCCAAAGGCCGTGTATTCCCTTTTGCGCAGCGAACCAAACACTCCGGACACTACCTCACCGGTGCAGATCCCTATGCCTACGTTCAGATGAAACCCGTTTCTTTGCCGCAACTCTTCGCTGATGGCCCGGCTCGTTTTCTGCATCTCGATGGCCGACCCAATGGCTCTGACAACGTCGTCATCGTGGGACACGGGAGATCCGTAGATCACCATTATGCAATCACCCATGTGTTTGTCCACGGTGCCGTTGTGCCGATATGCAATTTCTCCCAACGGAGTAAAATAGTGATCGTTCAAAAACTCAGCAATCTCCTCTGGAGGAAACTGCTGAGACATCCCCGTGAACCCTCTAATGTCGCTAAAGAGAATCGTCACTTGCTGCTTTCTCGGGGTCATGACCGTGGGGTCGCTCTTGATCTCCTTGTATACCTGATCAGAAACGAACTGTCTCAGCCGTTTCTTGATCATAATGTCCTGAATTCTATTCCTTAGTTCAATGTTATCAAAGGGTTTTGTGAGGAACCCATCAAGGCCCTCGTTGGTGGCCCGAATGGCGCTGTTCATGGTGGCATAGCCCGTTAGGAGTATGCGGGTGATTTCAGGATTGATGGAAGAGATAAGGGCGAGGGTTTCCAGGCCATCCAGTCCGGGCATTTTGTAGTCGGAGATAACAACAGCGATCTGTGAGAGGTATTGTTCAACCAACTGGATGCCCGTCTCCCCGTCTTTTGCTGTGTAGACAGTGTATGGTTCCTTCTTGAGTGCCCGCTTCAGCGACCGCCGCACCCCTTCCTCATCGTCGATGAATAAGAGACTGGTCATCTTTCCCCCTCGGCATATTAACGTATCTCAAAATATCAAACATATTGTCAGGCCGGTTCCTGTCCGCAGAGCAGTGCCTTGGAATTTTCTTCCGTCTTTCAGCACAGGTGGGGCTGTATTGCCCACGTGATGGATATGAATGATGGAGCCTGATAATATCATTAGTGGCCTCCTTATAGTCAGGGTTGGCGGGTCACGAGAAACCGCGAAAAGACGTTTTAGACCCAGCGAAAAGGGATTGGTGGGCAAAGCCCGTTAAGGTCCATATCATAGAAGTGTTTTTTTGTCTAGATTTC
>DAOUWN010000053.1 GCA_030667105.1 Deltaproteobacteria bacterium | reverse complement strand
ATCCCCTTTTATATTTCAGTTCGGGAAACCTGGTCCTTTGGGCCAGGTTAGAGTCATTGGCTCTGTCACACTTGGTTCCATCGAAATGCCTAAAGTGCCAAAAATGCCAAAAGTGCCTAAAGTTAAGAACAGAACATGCAACCCCAATTTTAGGCATTCTAGGCATTTTTTTTCTTAGGCACTCATAAGTTTGCGAAGCGCCAGGCCCCTTCAAGGGGGCAAATCAAGGCCATGTCCCCTGGGCATGAATTCTTTACCAATCTTGGGAGCACGATTAGATGAGTTCGGATATACTCAAGAAGGGCTACGAACCACAAGAGGTGGAAGAACGATGGTATGCATATTGGGAAAAGGAAGGCCTCTTTGCAGCCGAGGAAGTTAGCACCGGGAAACCCTTTTCGATTGTCATCCCACCGCCCAACGTGACCGGGGTTCTGCACATGGGCCATGCCCACAACAACACATTGCAGGACATCCTTTGTCGCTATCGCCGCATGCAAGGTTACAATGTGCTTTGGATGCCGGGGACGGACCATGCCGGCATTGCCACCCAGAATGTTGTGGAAAAGGGGTTGGCTACGGAAGGAAAAGACCGGCACAGCCTGGGGCGTGAGGAATTCATCAAAACGGTGTGGCAGTGGAGGGAGCAGTACGGCGGCCTGATCATCAAACAGTTGAAGCGCCTGGGGGCTTCGTGCGACTGGGCTCGTGAGCGCTTCACCATGGACGATGGGCTGTCTAAGGCCGTACGGACTGTCTTTGTGAAGCTCTTTGAACAAGGCCTGGTTTATCAAGGCAACTATATCATTAATTGGTGCCCTCGTTGCCAAACAGCCCTGTCAGACCTGGAAGTGGACCACGAGGACCACAACGGACACCTGTACTACATCAGGTATCCCTTTGAAAACGGAGAGGGCGGAGTTGTTGTGGCAACCACCCGGCCTGAGACCATGCTGGGTGATACAGCGGTGGCAGTCAATCCCAAAGACCAGCGTTACAGTGCACAGCAACGCACAAACGTGATACTGCCACTGATGAACAGAAAGATCCCCATTATTTTTGACGAATATGTTGACATGAGATTCGGAACCGGCGCCCTGAAAATTACTCCTGCCCACGATCCCCATGACTTTGAGATAGGTCAGCGTCACAATCTTGACTCGATCAAGGTGATAGACAGCGATGGCTGCATGAATGAGAACGCAGGCCCTTTCCGGGGAAAGGATCGTTTCATATGCAGGGAAGAGGTGCTCGATGCCCTCAAAAGGGAAGGCCTTCTCGAGAAGGTAGAGTCATACCAGCACAGCGTGGGACATTGCTACCGGTGTCGAACAACCGTAGAGCCCTGTCTGTCCAAGCAGTGGTTTGTCAGGGTCGAGCCCCTTGCAAAAAAGGCCATTGCCGCGGTCCAGAGGGGGGAGACGCGTATCATACCGGACACGTGGACCAAGACATATTTTGAGTGGATGAACAATATCAAGGACTGGTGTATCTCACGGCAAATCTGGTGGGGCCATCGTATCCCGGCCTGGACATGTGAGGCCTGCGGTGAACTGATCGTGGCCATGGATCCGCCCGAGGCGTGCCCCGCCTGTGAGGGCAGCGCCCTTGTTCAGGAGTCCGACGTTCTGGACACCTGGTTCAGCTCTGCGCTCTGGCCTTTTTCAACCATGGGCTGGCCTGATGATACCCGGACCTTAAAGACCTTTTACCCGACCTCCGTCTTGGTCACCGGGTTTGACATCCTTTTTTTCTGGGTTGCACGAATGATGATGATGGGGCTCCATTTCATGGGGGAGGTCCCCTTCAGGGATGTATATATTCACGCTCTGGTCAGGGATGCTGAGGGGAAAAAGATGAGCAAATCAAAGGGAAATGTCATCGATCCTCTCTATGTGCTCAATAAGTTTGGCACGGATGCCTTAAGGTTTACCCTGGCGGCCTTTGCAGCCCAGGGACGGGATATAAAACTATCCGAGGAGAGGATAGAAGGCTACCGTCACTTTATCAACAAGCTTTGGAACGCTTCCCGCTTTTCCCTTATGCATCTGAAGGATTTCGATCCCGATTCCTCCAAAATGAACGACCGGGATTTTTCGCTGGCAGATAGATGGATTCTTGCCAGGCTAAACGGTGTGATCGAAACTGTGGGACAAACCCTTGATGAGTACAAATTCAACGAAGCAGCAGGCGCCATTTATCAGTTTGTGTGGCATGAATTCTGTGACTGGTACCTGGAAATCATCAAACCAGTGCTCTACGGACATGGGTCGGAAGAAGGTTCCGGTAACGGGTCAGGGGAGGGCGCCGAGTCCTCGGGGCGTAAGACCGCCTTGTTTACGCTTTGGTCGGTCTTGAACGAGATCCTGCGTTTGCTCCATCCTTTTATCCCGTTTGTTACCGAGGAGATCTGGGATAAACTTCCCGGCGCTGAAGGCTCAATCATGAGGGCGGAATTTCCTGCGAGCGCGAAGGAGCGATATGACGCAGAGGCTGAAAGGAGCATGAACCTCCTCATGGGCATCACAAACGGGATACGCAATATCAGGGGCGAGATGAACGTTCCTCCATCCTTGCTTGTGGAGGCCACTGTTCAGTCCCCTGACGAGAAGATGCGCCAGACTCTTGACAAACACCGCAATATCATTGTCAACTTGGCCAAGCTGGTGCGTTTGGAGGTAACGCCGCCTGGCGAGCGACCGGCCTCATGTGCCACTTCAGTCTTTGGCAACAGCACCATATTTGTCTCCTTGAAGGACATCATAGATTTCAAGGCCGAAGAAGAGCGTCTGAGCAAAGAGATTGCGAAAACTACCAAAGAGCTGGGGGGCGTTGAAAGAAAATTGAGCAATGAGGCTTTCCTGACCAGGGCCCCACAAGATGTCGTGGAGGGAGTACGAGCAAAGCAGGAAGACTTTGTGGAAAAGAAAGACAGATTGGAAGAGCACTTGAGGACCGTGTGCCGGATTGCCGGTGATGCATGATTGGGAAAAATGAAAGACTGATTCGCATGGCCCTTGAAGAAGATATTGGACCGGGAGATGTCACAACCGACACGCTGATCGAACCCGATCGTGTGGAAAGGGCGACAATTGTTGCCAAAGAGTCCTTTGTCTTGGCCGGGCTTGAGTTGGCCCAGGAGGTCTTTAGGAGCCTTGACTCTGCCATGAGTTTTGACACGAGATCTCATGATGGTGACTCTATCGAAAGTGGTGATGAAATCCTTAAGGTCACTGGCAAGCTTCATGCCCTTCTTACCGGGGAACGAACGGCCCTAAACTTTCTCCAGCGCCTTTCAGGGATTGCCACCTTTACACGCAAGTTCGTGGATAGGACAAGGGGGGCCGGGGTCAGGATTACCGATACCCGAAAGACAACGCCTGGATGGCGTAAGCTGGAAAAGTACGCTGTAAGGATGGGAGGAGCCCGCAACCACCGCTTCGGACTCTATGACGGCATCCTCATCAAGGACAACCATATTAAGGCCTGCGGCGGGATCACCGAGGCGGTGGAACGCGTTCGAAAGAACCAGGGGCAATTTCTTCGTATCGAGGTGGAGGTTACGGACCTGAAGGAGGTCGAGGAGGCCCTCAAAAGCGGTGTGGACATCATTATGCTTGACAATATGGACATGAACGGGATAAAAAGATCTATTGGGCTTATTGGCGACCGGGCTCTAGTCGAAGTATCCGGAGGCGTAGGCTTGGACTCGGTAGCTGAACTAGCCGCCACCGGTGTGGACATCATTTCCATAGGCGCCTTAACCCATTCGGCAAGGGCAGTGGACATGAGCATGCGAGTCATGGAGTAATGGGTTGATGAACAACATTTTCGTGGCAGGTGTGTCTTTTTTTCATTCCGGCTGGTCCGGGTTAGAGAGTGTGTGATGAGATACTGCGCAATAGAATATGCCATTCCCAGCAAGCTTGTAACCAATACTGAAATTATTCAGGAAATCATTTTCAAGAGCAAGCGTTATCTAACGGAGAAGGCGCTGAATTTGCTGGAATCTAAGATGGAGGAACTGTTCAAGAAAGCAGTCACCTCGGTGCGATATCACCGTGCGAAAAATGAACGGGCCATCCAGTTTGGCATTGAAGCCGGCAATAAGGCCTTACGGTCAGCCAACATGTCTCCCAAGGATATTGATCTGTTGATATATGTTGGGGTTGGAAGGGGCTATATTGAGCCTGCAACTGCCAATGTTTTTCAGAAAATACTTAAACTGAAAAAAGCCACTTGTTTTGACATACTGGATGCCTGTGCAAGCTGGCTCAGGGCGATTCATGTGGCCCATTCGTTCATAAGGACCGGCATGTACAAGAATGTGATGATCTTAAACTGCGAGTTCAACTTCCGGGAGTATGCCAATTTTGAGTTCAGGTCCATAAAGGATCTTGAGTTTAATTTCCCCACGTTTACGATTGGAGAGGCGGCAACGGCCACAATTGTCAGTGATTCAGAGGCGGATGATGAGTACTACACCTCTTTCAGGACGTGGGGAGACCGTCATAACCTGTGTAAGATACCTCTCCCCCATTTCAGCGAATATAGCGATGGCGAGCTAAGAAATGACATTGAACCCCTGAGGTTTTTTTCCTATGGAGAGAAGATCTTTCGATTTGTGTTTTCGAGATTATGTAAGCACTACCGTGAAGACACGGTACTGAATAATTTCAAGCACGAAATCGTCTTTAGCCATGCTGCCAGCGATGCAATGAGCGACAAGGTAATCAAGTCGTGCAAGCTGGGCGAAAACAAAGGTTACAACACTCACCAACGATTTGGAAACACGGTCTCTGCCTCCGTGCCTTTGGCCATGGCTTGTGCCATGAAAGACGGGAAGTTAAAGAACAATACCAACGTCCTCACCGGTTTCGGATCTGCCGGTGTTTCTACTGCGTGGTCCAAGTTCAAGTTTCTAACCTAATTGACTCAACTCTTTGGATCGCCGGGCAGCCGCTTGAACGGCATCCCGCAGATGCCCCTTTACCTTGTGACGGTCCAGCACATTGATGGCCGCCTCAGTGGTGCCTCCTTTTGACGTCACGTTTTTTCTAAGTGAAACAGCAGTCTCCCCCGTTTCTTCCAAGAGCTTTACTGATCCTTTGATCGTCTCAAGTGTCAGGGTCAGTGCGTGTGAGGGTCTCAGTCCAAGTCTCGCTCCAACTTCTACCAGCGACTCTATCACGTAAAAGATGTAAGCTGGCCCGGAACCACTCAGGGCAGTCACGGCATCAAGGTCTTCCTCTTCGAATTCAATGACTTTCCCAATGGCCTCCAGGATCATGCGGGCAATACTAAGATCCGATTCCTTTGCATAGCGGTTGCCGCTCATGCCAGCCATGCCTGCCAAGACCAGGGCTGGAGTGTTGGGCATAACGCGGATGATGGGGAGGAGTCCCTTTGAGTTCTGATCCAATGAGGGATATAGGTGTTCTTCTATCCTTTTTATGGGAAAACCAGCGGCAATGGAGATGATTAGCTTGAGACCTCTTATGGTTTGCGGAAATGTCTTGGAAAGCGCATCTAAGACCTCGTCCATATGCTGGGGCTTGACTGCCAAGATGACAACATCGACCTGCTCAAAGATTTCCGAGTTGTCTGTAGTGGTATTAATCTGATAAGCGTCCTCCAGTTGGCGCAGTCGAGCCTCTCGTATGTCGCTGGCCCAGATCTGCCTCGCTTTACACAGAGACGATTTTATGAGACCGTTGATCATAGCCTCTCCCATGTTTCCTGAACCGATAAAGCCGACTTTTTTGTCCAGCCGTTTCATAATGCCCTCCCGAAGCGGATTCACCGCAAGGCCGAGAACCAAGAAAAAAGCGCCTAGAATGCCTTGTGGCATGAGTGGCACGGATTGTGCATTTTTTGATGGAAATAGCGCAAGCCGTGTGAGGTCAATTAACGCCCTTAACAGGTCTGTGTCAACGGCTTTGCATGAAAATTCTTGACTTTTGATGAGCTATTTTCGATAATCAATAAAACTCAACAAGTTATAAAATCGGTTCGTGATTTTATGTAAAGGGGTTTTGTCGCTCGGTAAAGGGAATCGCCCACACATGTTGACTTCATATTTTTGAGGAAGCACTATGTTCATCATCGGATATTTTCTTAGCGCACTTGGCACGGTTCTAGATTATGCATTACTCTTTTACATGTGGATCATCATTGCTCGTGCGGTCATTTCTTGGGTGAGCCCTGACCCATATAATCCGATTGTCCGTTTTATTCATAACGTCACCGAGCCCGTAATGTATCCTATAAGGAGACGATTTCCGCTTGGGTTTGGCGGCATTGACTTTTCTCCAATACTTGTATTGCTTGCTATTATATTTTTGCGCTCCTTTGTGGTTAACAGCTTGATGCGGCTGGCAGCTACCCTGATGTAAGGGAAGAATTTCATGGCTAAAATCGATGCATTCTTCAAATTGATGCATGAGCAAGGGGCCTCTGACCTCCACCTGGTTGCAGGTCAACCTCCAATGCTTCGAATCGTCGGTGATATGGAGCGAGTGAAGTATTCCGTTCTCGACAACGATGAACTCAGGGCTATGCTCTATGAAATCGCCCCTGAAGAGAAGATCCAAGTCTTTGAAGAGACCGGGGATATGGATTTTGGCTACCAGATTCCCGGTCTTGCGCGCTACAGGGCAAATTTCTTTATGCAGAAAAACGGTGTCGGGGCAGTATTCCGCGAAATACCTGACGAGATCATGACTGCGGAACAGCTCGGGTTGCCGTCTGTGGTGTCGAAGCTTGCATCGCTTCCCCGTGGTTTGGTGCTGGTCACGGGCCCGACCGGAAGCGGTAAGTCAACAACCCTGGCAGCCATTGTTGACCAGGCGAATAGGACTCGAAAGGATCACATAATTACAATTGAGGACCCCATTGAATTTGTGCACAACAGTCAAGGGTGTATCGTAAACCAGCGGGAAGTGGCCATACACACCAAGTCTTTTTCGGCGGCCCTTCGAGGGGCCCTTCGTGAAGATCCGGACATTATCCTCGTGGGTGAGATGAGAGATCTTGAGACGATCTCTCTTACTGTTGAGGCTGCCTCCACCGGACATCTTGTCTTTGCCACATTGCACACGACCAGCGCTGTGAGCACCGTATCCCGAATAGTTGAGGTCTTTCCTGCCAACCAGCAGGATCAGATCCGGTCGACTCTGGCAGATGGCCTGCGGGCCGTGCTGGCCCAGGTTTTATTCAAGCGCATTGATAAGAAGGGACGGTGCGTGGCCCTGGAAATCATGATCGCCACCCCTGCGGTGCGCAACCTTGTGCGGGAACGTAAGACACATCAAATTCCGTCTATGATACAAACCGGGAAAAAATACGGCATGCAACTCTTGGATGACGCCATTATGGACCTTTATAAGAAGGGATGGATCAGCGCTGATGAGGCCTATGCCAAAGCCAATGACAAGAAGCAATTCCGTCCCCTGCTAAAGGTTCCCCCATCTGATTTTACCGAAGCCTAACTCGGATAGACCGGAATTGAGGAATTGCGAATTCGGGAATTGATGGAAAATCTATTGACATGAGGAAACACGAAATAGATCACATTATCACCAGAATGCTTGATTCTCACAGTAATGTGTCGGATCTGAACATAACCGTGGGAAAACCATTTCAGGTGGAAAGTGAAGGCTTGCTTTGTCCTGTGGATTTGGAGCCCCCTTTCAAGGAGCTGACCCCTTTCCAGGCAGAAGTATTTGCCCTGAACATTTTGAGCCGGGACCGGCGTTTGACTGAAACCCTTCTCAAACAGGGCTCCTGTGACCTGTCATACCAACTTCCCGGCAAGGCACGCTTCAGGGTCGATATCTTTTCTCAGAAAAGCAATTATTCCACCGTGTTGAGAAAACTAGAGGCCAAGATTCCCACGTGCAGGGAACTCGGCCTTCCCAAGGCTTTTTTCAAGATGGCCGAAGAAAAGAACGGTCTTATACTGGCGACAGGGGCCACTGGGATGGGCAAGACGACCTCCCTTGCAGCCTTGCTAAATGAAATCAACGAAAAGAAGTCGGTTCACATAGTGACTTTGGAGGATCCCATCGAATATGAACACCCCCACAAAAAGGCCACCTTCAACCAACGGGAGATGGGCACCAACTTTGACGCTTTTGCCAATGGACTCCGCGCCGCTCTACGCCAGGCCCCCAAGGTGATTATGGTGGGTGAGATGCGTGACCGGGAAAGCGTGGAGATTGGGTTGAACGCAGCCGAGACCGGCCATCTGGTCCTGACGACCCTTCACACAGTTGATGCAGGCCAGACTATAAACCGTATGCTCGGCATGTTCAAAACAGAAGAGGAGAATCAAATCCGTATCCGATTGGCTGATAGCCTGCGCTGGATCATTTCGCAGAGGCTGCTCCCCAAGATAGGCGGTGGCCGCGTGGCTGCCTTTGAAGTCATGGGGACAAACCTCAGGGTAAAGGAGGCCATCCTGCACGGCGAGTCAGAAGGGAAGACCTTCTATGAGATGATAGAGATTGGCGAGCCCTTTGGGATGATCACCTTTGACAAATCCATTATCGGACTTTACGAAAAGGGGCTTATAACTGAGGAGACAGCCATGGCTTATGCATCCCGTAAACCAGTAGTGGGGCGGGGAATCGACGTTGTTAAGAGTACGCGAGGGGAGAAAACCACGGATATCGAGGACCTGGAAGTCGATATGGATTACCGTCCCGGACGTAGAGCAAGGGTCTGATCTTTAGATATGGAAATCGTTTGTCAGAATTGCAAGGCGAAATTCAGGATTTCCGATGAAAAGCTGCCGCCAGGACGCACGGCTTCCATCAAGTGCCCAAAATGTCAGAGCCGGATGGAGATTGATACCCATTCCGATGCGGTAAGGACTACGGAAATGAGCAACCTGGAAGCTATGATGCATGAGGTGGATTCCGGGGACTATGATGCCATTGAACGGCCCTTTGATTATATTCAAGAGGGGATCGAAACTGCCCTGCTTTGCGAGCACGATCTGGAAGCAAACCAGAAGTTGCGCACAGTCCTGGAGCGCTTGAACTACCACGTGGTAGAAGCAGCATCAGCTCGGAATGCATTGAAATACATGCGGTTTCATACATATGACTTGGTTGTTCTAAATATAACCTTTGATGCTGCCAGCACGAAATCGAACCATGTGCTTCAATATTTGGCACATATTCCAATAAGCGTGCGTCGGAACATGTTCGTTGTCCTTCTTGGCAAAGGTTTCAGAACCATGGACAATATGTTGGCCTTCAATAAAAGCGTAAACCTCATAGTAAGCTCGCAAGACATAGATGACGTAGAGAACATCCTCAAAGGGGCCCTCCGAGAGCATGAAGCATTCTACGAGGTCTTCAAGGAATCCCTCAAGAAATCGGGTCGTGTGTGACGATCAACCTCCCCGCCTCAAATCCCGCCTTTTCTGCCTTGTAACAAACGACAAAAGCTAAAATGCTACAAAAATTCAAAAAAATGGTTGGACAACAAGGGAGCAAAACAGTTAGTCTGCTGGCTGCAAACCCCGTAGTTTTTGGGTCGGTTGCACTCACAATGCCTGGTGACTTTTCGGGCGGTCAGAGATGAAGATCAGCAGGGTTT
>DAOUWN010000016.1 GCA_030667105.1 Deltaproteobacteria bacterium | reverse complement strand
CTTTCTTTGGAGTATGTCAAGAGGTCCAGGACAAGGTCTGAAACTTTCTCGATATTACGACGGACAATGGCCCATCCGTCCTCAAGCATCCCGGGTTTGTCCTTGGCCATGCCTGTGTTCACCATGTACATGCCGCCGCGCAGACCTGTCAGGATATTCTTGATGCAGTGGGCCAACCCGGCTACGGTTTCTCCGATTGTGACAAGTCGTTCAGTCTTAATCAATTCCTCCTGTGCCTGCCTCAGTTCAAGAGTACACTCTTCAGCCTTCTGCTCCAGGTTTTCCGTGTAGTCCTTTAACTGTTTGTTTATGGCTATCTTTTTTTTGGCCCTTTCGAGGGAAAGCAGGAGGACTTCATCTCGTATCGGCTTGTTAATGAAATCTGAAGCTCCGTGCTGAAGCGCTGATATGGCTGAATCTATGTCGCCGTGGCCAGTGATAACGATAACTTCGGCTTCATTGTCCGAGGCCTTGATCCTTTTGAGTACCTCTATGCCGTCCATGCCGTGCATCCTGATATCAGTCAAAATAAGCTTGGGGCCCTGCTTCTCAAAGAGTTCCAGGCCTTCTTCGCCGTTTTCAGCAGTGATTACGTCATATCCTTCGCTGGTGAGCGAGATATCCAGCACTTCCAGGATCGGCCGTTCGTCGTCAATGACTAGGATTTTTGTCAAGCTGATAGACCTCGTTCTTCTGAATGGATCGGAAAGGAAACCTTAAATATGGTGCCAATATCCGAGGAGAGCTTTACCTCGATATCGCCCCCGAAATCCTTGACCAGGCCATAGGTAATTGAGAGCCCCAGGCCGGTTCCCTTTCCGACCTCCTTTGTAGTGAAAAAGGGTTCAAATATTTTCTCGCGAGTTTCTTTGGACATGCCCTCGCCTGTGTCAGCGACCAGAGCAACCACTTTGTTCCTTTCCTGGTATGTGGTAATCGTGAGCTTCTTGATTGCCTCCGGCCCCTTTGCCTCCATGGCGTCTCTGGCATTTGTTACCAGGTTCAGGAAGATCTGTTCCAGACGGTTCTTGTCGGCAAGAATCTTACCGAGGGGTTCATCCAACCTTAAACTCACTTCGATATTTCGCAGTCTGAGCTGTTGGCCAATGATGGTAAATATATCCCGGATAGGGTCGTTCAGGTCCACCGGATATACTTCCAGGTCGCTCTTTCGGCCAAACTCCCGCAGGTGGTTGATGATGCTGGTGGCCCTGTCCACCTGCTCGCCTATATTGCGGCTCACTTTTAGTAACTGTTCATCTGAGATCTTCTGCCCGCGTTTTATCATCTTGGCAAAAAAGTCAGCTCCGACCCTGATTACATTCAAGGGCTGATTGAGCTCGTGAGCAATACCGGTTGCCATCTCACCGAGTGTGGCCATTTTGCCGGCCTGGATTAGCTGAACCTCCTGTTCAAGACGTTCAGTGATATCAACAGTTCGGATAACGTAAAAGAGATCGGATGCCTCATTCTCAAGTTTTTGAAATGTCCCGGTCCGGGAATGGAAATTGATATAGAAATTCTCGCCGTCCTTCCTCCTGGCCCACAACTTGGGGATGAAGAGCGATTCCTCCTTGGAAAAGCCGTGAAGATGTTCCCAGAGTCGATCTGCGCTGTCCGCATCGAACAGTTCGAGAAAGGACATTTCCAGTAGTTCTTCGTGGTCATATTGATATGTAACGCTGGCGGACTTGTTCGCATCCAGGATCTTGGCCGATTCCACATCGACCATAAAAATCGGATTCGGATCGTAATCAAAGAGAAGGCGATATTTATCTTCAGATGTCATAGACCTTGACAGGATCAATGATAGGGTGATATACAATTCGCCGTGGAAGGTTTAATGTTGACCGTTCTTACTGTTGTCAACGATTCCCTCTACAGATGTAACCGCTTTTTCTGACCGGTCCTCAAGCTCATATAAGTTGACTACATATCATAAGAAACTAATGCATTCAAAGTATTCTTTTTTCTTCCAATTAGCTCTTTCAAACCGGGGCATTTTGTGCTATATTCAGATCCCTGGTTAAGTAAGTCATAGGGGTTTTGGCGGTTATCATTGAAAGGAGGAGAAAAATGTCCAAGAAAATATTGATCGTGGACGATGAGCCGGATGTTATCACCTTTGTGAGTGCGGTTATGGAGGAAAACGGTTATACAACCATCGGTGCCAGAGACGGGGTTGAAGGGCTTGAAATCTTGCGCAAGGAGAAACCGGATCTGGTATTGCTCGACCTGATGATGCCGAAAAAAAGCGGTATTACCATGTTTCAGGAGTTGAGAAATGACCCGGATATGAGCAACATTCCCGTAGTTGTAGTAACAGGTGTCTCCGAAGTGACGGGCGTTGATTTCAGAAACTTTATGTACAAACAGCCGATGCGGGATGAGAAGAAATTCGTCGAGACTACAGGATTGACAAGATACACGGTTCCGGACGGCTATATTGAAAAACCGATTGATCCCGTTGAGTTGTTGAAGGCCGTCAAAGAAGCCTTGAAAGAGTAAGGCCTCGCAGCGTTGTACAATTTGAGAATTGTCCTGACCGGGTCTCCGGTCAGGACTTTTGGAGTCATCTTTAGAGAGTTTTCCCGCCATTCATCAATCATATAGGATACCTTTTGTCCCTGTGGGGGACACCTTCCATGATCTTGAGCAGAGCGCTTCTGTCAGAACGTAGTTGCACGCTTGCCTTATGGGGCCTCAATTTATTACAGTTTCCACAGCAGAGGCCAACCCTGATATGTGCGTAGACGTTTTGGATCGAGGGGCAGTTTGACAATTGACTGACTGTTATTGTAAGAAGGATTAACGGCGTTCAGGGTGAGTCCGAGTGAGACTAATCAGAAAAATATGATAGTAGTATGGTGATGTTATGGAAATTCATTATGCTATGGATCAAGAAGAAAAAGACGTCCTAAAGAATCTTATCGTCTATTTTGGCTGTGCAGTATCCCATCTCCAGGAAGTGAAGCTGAATAAGTTGATTTACGTTGCCCATCTATACCATTATTCAAATTACGGCCTGCTTCTAACCAAGACTCCATTTCTTAATTTTAGTCATGGTCCCCATGCTCCGGCGATTAGATCCGTGATAAACGAGCAACTTGAAAGCAATGCCATGCGCTTGGAGATATCCCGTAGCGAGACAGAACCACCGTATTCAAACCCGTGTATAATTATTAGATCCTGTGTAAGGAAAGATGAAAGGCTATCTAATCAATGTTTGAATACTATGAAAGAAGTCGTCGAAGATTGGGGGGACAAAACTTTCAGACAGGTACTCGATTATACCACAAGAACCATTCCCTTTATTTCGACTTCCTATAAAGACGCCATCGAGCTGACGAGTATCCAGCCATCGCAGTGTCTCAAGTGCGCCTTGACGTTGCCAGAGAGAGTCAGTCTCCACAAGTTTATTAAGACCCCCGATGGGGCGGTTGGCAAAGCTGGTGGCTGTGACAACGGAGCCTGTTCAGTGTCCGTTAATGAAGCAGCAGAGATATATCTTGCTTTGTGCGGTGATCTTCCGGAGAAAATCCCTTCCAAAGAAAACCTTGGATTCAACGCCCGGGCGGTCCTGGATGCATTCGGCAATGCGTGTGACAAGAATGAAGACGGCACGGACAACCATCTAACCGATACTGACAGGGCGGCACAACTGACACACTCTCTGATAAATCCTGCGGGTTTCAGGTATCATAATAATTCAGTGGCCTTAAGGATCGGAATGCTCCTGCTGAAAAAGCGTGGTTATTCTTTTGACAGGAACTTTGTGGAGGAAAATTCCCCGGCGGCGCATGATTATGAATCCCTAAGGGATTGGTTTGGCAGGGCAAGCTCAAGGCTTGCCACCGGGTGAGAGAAAGCAGGATTCGGCAACCTCAAGAAATGACCCCGCACACCCATAGATCCTTGAGACCTTTGAAAAATGTTCAATTTTGTTCAAGGTCAAGGAACGCGAGAATTTTAACCGCAGGAATACATTGAGTATTTTGAGGATTGAAATTTGAGAGTGACGCAGAAATTGAGCAAAAGGGGGCGTTTTTCAAAGGTCTCATCCTTGCTCCTGTGTATCTCCTTAGTCAGTGTTCTATGTCTGGCTGTTGGGCTTCCCCTGAGCTTCCGTTTGGGGGAAGACGGGACCAGCCATCTATTCTGGTTTTGGTGCACAGCGATAGCTTGTGTCGTTATTGGCATAGGCGGTATTCTCCTATACGAAGAAATGCGTCTGGGCAATCTCCAGCAGCAGGTAGCCCGGCAAACTGAGGAACTGAAAAAGTCTGAAGAAAAATACCGCAGCCTGGTCGAAAGCACCGAGGACTTTATCTTCACGGTCGATGCAACGGGGCATTTTCAGTCTTTGAACAGCTTTACCGCCAATTTTTTTGGTGGCACGCCCTCTCAGTTCATTGGAGAGCCGCTGTCTGTCCTTTTTTCAGAAGAGGTTGCAGCTCAACAGCTCAGGCTTGTGCGAGTGGTCTTCGAATTTAGAAAAAGCGTGCGGGACGAGTTCATGGTGACAACGGGTGAACATCAGGCCTGGCTCAGCGCCAACTTCATGCCGGTCAAAGATGAACAGGGCAAGGTCGTGTCCGTTTTATGCATTGCCAGAGATATTACGGAAAACAAGAAACTGGAGAAACAGCTCGTCAATACCGAAAAGCTCGCTTCGATGGGGACCATGGCTGCCGGAGTGGCTCACGAACTGAACAATCCTCTTGGCGTGATGCTGGGCTTTACAGATCTCCTTTTGGAAAAGCTTGCCAAGGGGAGCCAGGATTATGAGGACCTGAAAATCATTGAGCGTCACAGCCTTCATTGCAAAGAGGTGGTGGAGAACTTGTTGAGCTTTGCCCGTCAGGAAGAAGGCGTTTCAGAGTATTGTGACATCAATGAGGCCATCAACAACATAATCAACGTGGTCAGACATTCGTTGGAAATGAAAAACATCGATCTCCGATTCGATCTAGCTCCCCAGCTTCCGAGGGTCGGTGGAGACTCCAGACAGATGCAACAGGTTTTTTTGAACCTTGTCAACAATGCTGCAGCAGCCATGAAGGGGGGCGGAATCCTGGAGATTAAGACGGCTTTAAGTCCCGGTCAGGACAAAGTGCTTATCACAGTTCGAGACAATGGACATGGCATCAAGGAAGAACACATGGAAAACATTTTCGACCCTTTCTTCACGACCAAGAGTGAAGGGGAGGGGACCGGACTGGGTCTTTTCGTCAGCCATGGAATTGTAACGAAATACGGAGGTACGATTGTATGTGAAAGCAGCTCCCAAGACGGTCCCCAAGGCCCACAGGGAACTGTTTTTACTGTCACGCTCAAGGCCAAAGAGGGGGACGAGTCATGAGTGGCAGAATCCTGGTTGTGGATGACGAGAAGGATATGCTCTCCCTTCTGAGAAGGATCATTACGGAAAAGACCCTCCACAAGGTGGCAATCGAGCATGACCCCTTAAAGGCTGTTGAAATCATGGAAAAAGAAGCTTTTGATGTGGTTATCACCGATCTGAAAATGCCGGGGATGGACGGGATTGGCCTGCTTGGCGAGGTCCGAAGGATTCAACCTCGCGCGGTAGTGATTATCATGACCGCCTATGCCACCATTGAAACCGCGGTGGAAGCGATCCGAAAGGGGGCGTTTGACTACATCTCCAAGCCATTCCGAAAAGAACGCATCCTGCTCACTCTTCGCAGGGCCTTGGACTGGCAGGCCCTGACCCGTGAGAATGTTGCCTTGCGCGAGTCCCTTGAACAACAGAAAAAGCCTCCGACTATTGTCGCTTCCAGCCCTGCCATGACATCGACTTTAGATAGTGTCAAACAAGTGGCCAAATCAATGGCAACCATCTTGATCCAGGGGGAGAGCGGCACGGGCAAAGAACTTGTGGCCAAGTCGATTCATGCTTACAGCGATCGCAGTGACAAGCCTTTTGTAACCATCGACTGCACGGTTATCCCGGAGCAGATCATTGAAAGCGAACTTTTCGGCCACGTAAAGGGGGCCTTCACCGGCGCCTGGAAGGATAAGAGGGGGTTGGTAGATGAGGCAAACCAGGGCACCCTGTTTCTGGATGAGATCGGAGAGCTGAGCATGGTCATGCAGGCCAAGCTGTTGCGCCTTCTTCAAGAAGGGGAATATAAGGCCGTGGGCGGCCTGAATACCAAGCACGCTGACATTCGATTTGTAGCCGCCACCCACTACGATCTCGAGCAACGCACAGCCGAGAAGAAATTCCGAGAAGACCTTTTTTATCGCCTTAACGTGATCGGATTTCGCTTGCCTCCACTGCGGGAACGGCGAGAGGACATCCCGCTGCTGGTGCGTCACTTTCTGGAAAAATATGGCAAATTGAACCGCAAAGAGATACGTGACATTGACCCGGAGACCATGTCAATGCTCATGGCCCGGCAGTGGCCAGGGAACGTCAGGCAGTTGGAAAACGTGATTGAAAGGGGAGTGATTCTGTGCCGGTCTGAGCAAATTATGCTTGAAGATCTCATGCCTGAAAGCTCTCATGCGAGCCCGCTGTCCTGCTTCAACGGGGCCACTTACAGCCTTCCTTTCAAAGAGGCCAAAGAAGCCGTAATCAGGGCCTTTCATCAACAATACATCCATGTAATACTCCGGCAAAACAAGGGCAATATTTCCAGAGCGGCCGAGCAGGCAGGCCTGCAGCGTCAATATCTGCACCGCCTGATGAAGGAGGAACACATCAGCGCCGAAAATTTCAAAGATGATGCTGCGAACCATGCTTCCGGGGCAGAAGTCCTCCAGGCTGGGACCCGACTGTAACCTGTTTGTTTCACCAATCAACACTCTGGAATTCCGGCACTTCTTATAACGCTTACCTAATTTGTCCCCTGCACTGTAACCTGAAAGTTTACAAAACCTCGGTCGTCCAACCAGGCTCGAAAGGTCATAAGCATTTTAGTTGTAGTTATTTCAAGGTGTTGCAGCCAACCCCTTCTGCTCCTTCACTTTGGTACATATCTTGCGACACATAATGACTTAATCTTGATGCACTGGTAAAAAGTCGTCACCCCGGCGAAAGCCGGGGTCCATGTCAGTCATAAGTTTCTGAAAACACTGGATTCCGGCGCCTGCCCCGGACCACGATCCGGGGTTCGCCGGAATGACAAAAAAGGACGCTTTGTGACTTCCAACGTCGTTTCTGTTTCTTCATCTTTTCCCATTCAACATTCGATGTTGGACGTTCGATGTTCGATGTTCATTTTTTTGTAGCCGTGAACGGTTACCAGCGGCGTAGCCACCTTATATTAAATCGCGAAAGCGATCTTATGTTAGGAAATCAGCAATACTCGCCAGGCGGATCAGGCCGAGAGGATGAGGATGAGGAAGCTTAGCGTTCAGGAGATTGTCATACCTATTGAGGATGACGTTGCGCCAAAGCCGTGTGTGTCTCCTGAAGATAAGATCACGGATGCCATAGAGGTCATGTTGAAAAATGACTTGAAGCAAATTGCCGTGAGACGAGAAAACAGAGTCCTTGGCATGATCAGGCTTGAAGATGCCTTCAAGGAAATCGGATTGGAAGGAGGCGTGAAGTTAAAGGCAAAGCGAAGCGTTGTTGTCCATGGCAGGAAGATCATAGTGAATGAATAGCAAGTCTCCAGAATCATATGGAAAAAACGGAATAGAGAGGGGGTGTGGGTGGTTTTTTTTGCGGCATTTGAGCAATTGGTCAGAAACTACATAGAAGGAGGAGAATTGTTGCCATGAATTTTTTTAAACAGTGGGGCCAATTTATGATGATGGGTGCAAGAGCCCTTGCCGAATGGGAAATCCAAAACTGCAACACCATTCTGCGTGACCGCAAGCGGCTCGTCATACTCGGTTTATTGATAGTTCCCGTCATAATCGGGGGCATCGCTTTTGCTGAGCCGATTGGCGATGTCATGCCGGACTTGCTCGGCGGCAAGAAGGCTTACAGCCCGGCCTTTTACAGCACCGGCATCTTTATTGTATCTATCCTTATCGGCATGGGCGCCGGCCTGATCACAGGCTGCATCGGCGCAGGCGGCGGGTTTATCATTGCTCCTGCCCTGATGAGCGCGGGCATCAAAGGCATCCTGGCTGTGGGTACGGACCTTTTCCACATCTTTGCCAAGGCCATCATGGGGAGCGTGATCCACAGGACACTCGGGAACGTCTCCGTGCCTCTGGCCGTGGTTTTTTTGATCGGCGCTATTGTAGGGGCGACAGCTGGCGGGGTGATCAACCGGGTGATCTACGAGATCAACCCTGTGCTCAGTGACGCCTTTATCACGACCGTTTACTCCGTTATGTTGGGTTTTCTGGGGATCTACGCCATGACCGATTTTCTCATGGCGAGAAAGGCTGCGGCAGGCGTGGAGCTTCCCCATGGAGGGGATGCCCATGGAGGAAAAGTAGAAGGGGCCGAGATGGGAAACCTTCCGAAGAAGCTGCAGGCCGTAAAGCTTCCTCCCATCGTCAGATTTGATGCCGACATTACGCCTGGTGGGCGGGGCATTTCATGGATATTCTTGGTCATCAGCGGCGCGCTCGTCGGAATGGCGGCAGGCATTATGGGGGTTGGCGGCGGCTTTTTGACCTTCCCCATATTCGTCTATGTGCTTGGCGTTTCGTCCATGACCACCGTCGGGACCGATATCTTCCAGATCATATTCACGGCGGGCTATGCCGCCATCAGCCAGTACGCCATCTATGGGTTCATCTTTTATACACTGGCCATGGGCATGCTCTTAGGGTCCTTGCTGGGTATCCAGATCGGGGCCATGGTCACTAAAGTTGTTCCGGGCATCACCATCCGCGGCTTCTACGCCATGGCCGTGCTGGCGGGCTTTGTGAATCGTGCCTTTGCACTTCCAGGCAAGTTGGGCGCCATGGGTTACATCCCCATATCAAAACAGCTGGGTGACGTCCTGGATACCATCGGTGTTTGGGCTTTTTTCATTGTGATAGGAGGGTTTTCGGCCTGGGTGATCGGCACGTTCCTGAAGAATATCAAAGTCCTGAAGGGAGAGGAGGCGAGAGCATGATTGCGCATAAGAAAGAATTCTATGGCGGTGCTGGAATGATGGTGGTGTTTGTAGTTGTGTTGATCATCATTTTTTCACCGGTTTTCAAGGGTCAAAACGGTTTGGAGTACCTGGACGCCTTGTATAACTCCATATCAAAAGGCTCAGCCTACTACATTCCCAAGGTCAAGGAAGAAGTCGACAAGTTCAGTGGAAACTCGGTGAGTGTGACCCTGGCAATGGCCAATGAGGAGCAGGCAAAACAGACAGCCCTTCTATTTATGAAGGGAGACGCGCTGGTGAATATATCAGGGGCCGAGTTAAAGGTCACCGGTGATCTGGCTAAAATCCTGAACAACTGTCTTGCCGATGCAGATGACATGTATAACAATCTGGGCACCAAGGTCTCCACCAAATACGACTACGACGAAAAGCGGGTTCTTTATAACTGGTGGAAGGCATCTAAGGCTGTGGATAAGGACTTGAAGAAGCAGAAGCTGTTCAAGGAGGCCAAGGTCGTTGGTGTAGTGATAAGCAAGGCCGTGGAGTCGTCTTATAACTACTACAAGATCGAACCTCAAAAGATTTCTGACCGTCTCGGCATAGTAATCTTTTCTTTGATCTTTTATGTGGCTTACACCCTGTGGTACGGGTTTTCCATTATGTTCATGTTTGAAGGCTGGGGCATGAGGCTGGAACATTAACATGCCAGGCTTGCAATTGTGCGATGCGGCAGGGCCCTTGTTGGCCCTGCCCGTCACAAATCCCTTACTCTCCGTCCAACTTCTTTTTCAGCTCTATATTTTCCTTTCTTACACGCGCCAGTTCAAGGACCCTGTTGATGGTAAAGAGTATGGTGTCTTTCCTGAAAGGTTTGGTAATGAAGTCGGCAACCCCCTTTTTCATGGCCTCGTCGGCTGTCTCAATGGAGCCATAGGCCGTGATCATGACCATGGGAATGTCAGGTTTTATCTCTTGGAATTCATCAAAGAGCTCAATCCCGTCCAGGCCCGGCATCTTGAGGTCGGTGATTACCAAGTCGTAGTCCTTTTCTGAGAATAGTTTTATCCCTTCGGACGGGTTGTTGGTTGTTTCCACTTCATGGTCGGTATTTTCTTCAATCATCATCCTCAGAAGCATCAGCATATCTGGTTCATCGTCAATGACCAGTATCCGTTGTGGCATTGTTTTTCTCCTTTGTGATTGGTGTTCGATTTATGACTCACCGTTTTTGCCGTTGGCCACGGGCAGCGCCACGGTAAAGGTGGTTCCGGGTTCCTTTCCTTCCGCTCTCGTCTGGCTCTTGACTTCAATATGGCCTCCGAACTTCTTCACAATACCGTAGCTTACAGAAAGCCCCAGGCCTGTTCCCTCTCCAACTCTTTTGGTGGTAAAAAACGGCTCAAATATTTTGTCAAGATTCTCAGGCGGTATTCCATCGCCAGTATCTCTAAATCCTATTTTGACAATGTGATCGGCCAGGTGTGCTGAGATAGTCAATATTCCGCCACCCTCCATGGCGGCCACCGCATTGTTAATAATATTCAAGAATACCTGTTCCAGTTGCTGGCCATCACCCTTGACCCTGGGAAGGTCCTCTTCTATATCGGTTTTAAGGTCCACCTTTTTGGTTATAAGGGTATTCATAACAACATTAACAACTTTTTGGATATCGTCAACCACATCAGTCTCAGTAGTCGTCTTTTTGGGTATCCTGGCAAAGGCAAGGAGATTTTCAATGATCCTCTTACAGTTATTTCCCTGCCGCTCAATAGTCTTGAGCATTTCATATTCCCTGGAGTCTTCAGGGAGTCTTCCCAGCAACAATTCCGTAAAACCAAGTATAATGGCAACCGGGTTGTTTATCTCATGGGCAACGCCTGCCGAAAGAGACCCCAGAGATGCCAGTTTTTCCGTATGAACGAGCTGTCCTTCCATCATCTTATGTTCCGTGATGTCTCTGGATATGATCAACGCTGCGCCTATATGACCTCCGTCTGTCAGGACAGGCTTGTATTTTGTGTCAAGGCAATACTCCCTGTTTCCTATCTTTACGCGTTCTTCGTGACTGATAGTCTCAGATGTTGCCAAGACCTTTTCAACCGTCGAGGAAATACTTTCGGGTGTTTCGTATTCGATCACATCCATTACTCTTCTTCCCACAACGTCGTCGACCTGACACCCCATCAACTTCAGGCAGTATTGATTGACCGAAAGGATATTACACTGCTCGTCCACAGTATAGATCATGTCATCTGCCGACTCGATAACGGATCGGTACCTTTCCTCAGAGCGTTGCAGCCTGTTGGCGTAACGCGCCAGGTCTTTTGTCTTTTCTTCGACCTCTTGTTCAAGGGTTTTGAGCCACGTCCTTTCGTTTGCTATAAAGAAGGCAAATATGACAAGTACCGCAGCAATTAAAACAGCCTGTATCATAAATTGTCTAACATACACGGTGTGTATGGCGTCTTCCACCTCACTAGTCGGCGCTGCCACGGCAACTGACCATGTTCGTGTTGTGTTGGCGGCTCCGAGGTGCGCCGGTGCATAGGCGATCAGTTTTTTCATGGGGCCCGTCACGCCACGGTGCCAGCCTGAGATATACCAGGAGGTCCCTTCCTTTCCCCGCAGCATCCTGGTTTTCTGTATGAGGTCAATCTTGCTGAAAGAGATGTGTGGATCTTTAAATTTCCTAACCTCAAAGGCGTTTTGGCCGATAAAATCCCTTTCCAGGTGGTACAGAAAATCCCCGGACTCATTAATGACCCACGCATACCCGGTCTTGCCTGACCTGATGGGACCCACGAATTTTTTTGCAAGCAAACCGGCGTCCAGGACAAACACCAGCACCCCTGAAAATCGGTACGTGGGTTTCGGGTGTGCCTCATCACTTGAGACTTGATAGACAGGTGTGGCCATAGTCATAACAAGACCAGGCTCAGAGTTCTCAACAACCTCTTTCTTGACATCGCCTATGTAGACCTTGCCTCTGTTTCCCGGTTCTTTGCACCATTGAAAATAATCCTCGCGGCCATAGGATCCCGTTTCTATAAAGACTGCATTGGCATAATTGACTGAATAGGAGTTGGTCCCGTGAGCGTTCACAAGCATGACTCGGATTACACCATAGTCCTTAATACTTGAAAGAGAGATCCTCATCCGGTTTGGCCAGGAGACCGCCTCCACGTACTGCATCGAGGGTGAGAGGCTCAGAGTCATCAGTTCCCGTTTAAGGATCCTGAAATTTACAGTCAATATCTCCGCGGCATTTCTGGCTAGTGAAAGCTGCTGTGCATTGAAGTCTTCATTGATTATATTTTTCATTTCGCGGGCTGAAAGAGTCTCCAAAATGAGGGCCCCCCCAAGGAGCGCTGCGACGACTGTTGTTACAAGCCACAAACCCGGTTTTCGGGCAAAGTATTTGAGATATTTCTTCAAGGCCTTAACCTATTCTAACTGGGAATGTTCACAAAAGACTCAATTCCCTTCAACATATCCTTGTAATACCACTCTACCATTTTTTCGTTGTGCATTACCATATCCATCTGCCGTGTGTGAACTATGACATGTCCCAATACCTTCAGCCGTTCCTTCAAGAAGGCTTCTTCGTGCCCCTCAATACGCGCAAAGATGTTGTCTTCTCTGACCTCCACACGGAAATCAAACTTGCCCAGTATCCTTGAAATAAAGGCGACCCTGCGGTTTCTCCTGCCGGAATCAGCCCCGCCACCCTTGAAGGCGAAGCTCACGTAGTTCTGATTCTCGTTTCTACCCACGTAAGATTCGGTTGTGGAAAAATGGAAGCCCAGGCGTACGCTTAAGTTGCAGAAATTCTTTGACAGAACAATATAATTTTTGTCCGTCATATACGATGCTGCATCAGGGTCAGTGCCGGACCCGGCCACCACGGACAAAAAACCCTTGGTGTCCATGGGAGGAGGCCCTTTCCACGGCACAGCGGTCATCCCCTCCCACATGGCGCGCATCGGTTCGGATACAATGTCTTCGGGCCCTATCCGCTTTCCAAGGCCTGGTTTGAGGCCATCCTCAAGGTCTATGACCAGCCATTCCAGGGGAATTTCCTTGCTTACTAGCTTTTTTGCCGATTTTTCAGAAAAATATGTATGCTTACCGAAATCGAACATCTCCCTTAACGCCATTTCGTGCGAAAACCGTGTGATATCGTGAAAGGTTCGGCAAGTCTTCGCCTTAAAATCAGGGGCCCTCGGGTCAGTCATGTACAGGGGGGTGATTTCTTTTAAGATTGTGCGAAGACGCTGGTAAATCGGAGAATTGGTGAATCCACCAGTTTGTTTGCCGGCCTTCAGTAGCTCACCAACCTCACCCTCATAAACCCTGCCGTATTGAGCATCGACTGTCACCAGCATGCCGTCTCTTAGAACTTTTGTAGCATCTTCTGCATTAAGGATGGCGGGGACGCCCAGTTCTCTTGCAACTGTGGCAAGGTGTCCCAGGACAGAACCTGTGTCAGAAATCACAGCGGTCGCCTTATCCAGGATCAGTGCAAACTCGGGATGTGCCTGTCTTATGACCAGAACGCCTCCTTCGGGGAAATCGCCCATGGCCCTTTCGTCCCTAACTTGGCGGACGGGCCCTGCTGATACCCCGCGGCAGGCAATCTTACCCTTATCAAGAAGAAGCTCGTGCCCTTCCACATGCCTGGGCTTATCCGGGAGTTTCTCTTTAGGCATATAGGACATACGAAGAGGCCTTGATTGCAGAACTTGAATAACCCCGTTATGGTCCAAGGCCCATTCCATATCCTGAGGGGATTCAAAATGCGATTCCAGCATGCGGGCAAGATTGCTCAGTTTTAGTACCTGATCTTCATCCAGGCACGACGTGTCCTGCATATGCTCGGGAACTGCTACCTCTTGTGTCCCGCCGTCGGCAGAGGCACGACTCATGACCCTTTGCCTGCCCTCTTTCTTGCGCGAAACCCTGCTGCCCTTTCGGTCCTTGGCCGGGGCGATGACTTTGAGAG
>DAOUWN010000046.1 GCA_030667105.1 Deltaproteobacteria bacterium | reverse complement strand
CCAGTACCAGGAAATCCTGGAAAAACGACCAAAATTCATCCAGGCCCGTATGGCTTTGGGTGCAATATATGACGCAGAGGGAAATACTGCAAACGCGCGCCGGACCTATGAAAAGGTTTTGGAAATTGACCCCAACTTCGCACCTGCCGCCAACAACCTGGCCTGGCTGCTTCTCCAACAAGGGCAGGATCCGGATCGTGCCTTAAACCTTGCAAAAAAAGCGAAAGCGCGCTTGCCGGATGACCCCAGTGTTGCGGACACCCTCGGCCTTGCTTTCATTATCAAAGGCCTTTACGCCAGCGCCATTTCCGAATTGAGTGATGCCGCAGAAAAGATGCCACGGAATCCTACAATACTCTATCACCTGGGCCTGGCCCACTGGAAAAACAATGAGGCAGAGCAAGCTGTTGAGGCTTTGAATACTGCGCTTGAAATCGAACATCCCTTTGCGGAACGAGAAGCGGCAGGCAATCTCCTCGCAGAAATCAAAGCATCAGAATCTTAGGAGCCTGACAGTTGAAACACCTTTCTTTTCGCGTTCTTTTTTCTTGCATCCTTTTGCCCCCTCTTCTGTACATCTTGTCCCTCCAGGGATTGGAAACACTTTTTGAGAAGAAATGGACTGCTGAGTTGCAAGGCGTGCTCATTTCCGACTCCAGATCCCTCCTTCAGGGCCGTATCGGCATTCAAGACGAAATCCAACAAAACATTGATCGGCATCTTGCTTCACTTTTCGCTTTGAAATGGGGTGTCTTGCCTCAAATCGTAGTTAAGACCAGAACCGGCAGTTGGCTCTATCCAGCTTCCAGCCAAGAAGCGCTTTATCTATTTGACTCAGACGCACTCCATTTTGAGAAGCCACCCCCTGGCCCCACAGAAATGATTCAGGTCGCGGAAAAGAACTTGGAGGTTATGAACCAGGGGCTTGAGCTTTCCGTCATCGTACAGATACCTAGAAACACCTTGCTCGCAAACAGTGTGCTTGCCTTTTACATCGTTGTTTTCGCCTCCCTGCTCTACCGGGCATACCGTGTAAGCGCCAGGGAAGCCCAGCAGCTAAGCCTTCGGAACCAGCAAGCTCTTGAAGCTGCAACCAGCAAGTTGACTGCCACCCAACAACGTCTGATGGACGTCACGGATACAGAAAAGCTTCAACAGGATGAAATTGATAGGCTTCAGGCTGAACTCGGCTTGGCCAGCGACAGGGTGCGGGCTACTGAAGATGAGGCTTTGACAGAAATGGAAAAGCTGGAAAAAAGTCTCCACGAAAACATTGCCCTTAAAGAAAAACTGGAAGTTGAGGTCAGCCGCCTTGCAAAGGAATTGGGACGGATAGAGTCTTCTCAGAAAGTCCCAACCAAGAAACAACGTAGGCAGATCAATAGCATGACGAATCGGTTCAAAACTCTGTACAAGAATCTTGAAATTCAGCCCAGAGCCGTAGAAGGGTTCCTGAACCTGCAAGGCGATCTGCAACTCCGTGCTGAAGAATTTATCCACAACATGAATGAAAATACCGACAAACTATCCGTAAGGAGAAAGGTCTTTTCCAAAAAGGGAGCCGGACCGGCCTTTGAATGCGAATTTGGCTACAGAGGAAGGATCTACTGGAGGCGTGTTCCTGGCAAGAAAACCCAGATTCTTGTCATCGGCACGAAGAACTCTCAGACAAAGGATTTAGCCTACCTGGAAGGTTTGTAGACGGGTTGGCAGGCATGCCACAAACTTGCAGGATGCCACGCTCCAAAACGAGCTTGGCATCCTGACCGCTCGTCTTGAGTCTTATATCAGTATCCAGGAGGGTCTCCATAGCCTTGGCAAGTTCCTCATAGCTATAGTTCTCAGAGTGCACGAGAGTCATGTAAAGAGCATAAGGATGCGCATTGCCGGTTAGAAGATCTCCTTTACGCTTGTCCAGCTCCGGCAATACTGCCCTTTGGAAACTCCCGTAATTCATCCCCGTCTTCCAGCTCTCTCCTGACGACCCCCGAATGAAATCCTTTGCCAGAATCATCTTCCGCACCTGGCTGATGGGAGATGACAGGATCTGAAGGGGAAACAAGTTCGCTTGTAAGAGGCTATCCACATAGAAGAGTGCCCTTTGTGAGTCCCTTTCCCCAATTGCATTGGCGAGTTCGTAGATGGGGTCTTGCTTGGATTTGTCTGATGTCTGTTGAACATCATCCACCAAAATTTCCTTGCGATCACCCACAAAGGCGATCAGCTTTTCCATTTCATTGCTAAAGCTACGCAGGCTCGCGCCTGTCTTTTCATACAAGGCCTCAAAACCGCGAGGCGCCATGGTCTTGCCCACCCCTGTCAGAGTTTTCTTCATATGGGCTTTCAAGATTTCTTTTTGCTCGCGCTTATCGGCTGCACGTTCCCCTTGAGCGATTGAGCAGTCGATGACCACTCCGATTTTCTTTATCGCCTTGTAGAGCTTCCTGCGCTTGTCAACGAATTCCGTAGTAAGAAAAAGATGATTGGTCTTGGGAAAACCTGCAATGATAGCGTCACTCAAGACATCGCCCTCATCCTCATTAGCCGGCGCTTTCATCTGTTCCCGAAGGCAATAATCAAGTACTTGATCAAGCCACGTGCCGGCACCCGTTTTGACAGTCTGGATACGGTCCCCGAAGGCTTTGTCCAGGAGTTTCTCCAGGTCTTCATGGCCCACACTCTCAAGGGAGAGCCCGGTCGCGCTCAGCATGTGAAGGAAACACCGGGCAGCACCCTTTAAGTCTTCCTTTTCAAATGCCTCTTTTGATTTCGTAAGGAGTTCATCAACGGTCACTTTTGAATAGAACACCTGTGTGTCATGAACTGCAATCACCTTAGAACAAGGAAAAAGAGGAAAGGTATTCAGACGTTCAACGGCCTCATGAATACTTGCCGTTGCCCCGTCCAGCGCCTCATAGTTGAGGGTCTGTTCCTTTGGTGGGACTATGGCATCCAAGAGGGGCTTAAAGGCAGATTTGTAGAGAAATTCGTCACCGTACAAAAGGTAAACCGGAGCAACGTTGCCTCGTCGGATCTCGGCCAAGAGTTCGGATAGATTCTTGTAACTAGCCTCGGTCGTCATTTGTCATTGTTTGCGCTTCGTTAGTACTACGATCATGGCTACGGCAATTGCCGCCGTGATCACACCGATAAACTGAGATATGGAAACCATGCCTCCCAGGAGTATGCCCCGGTCATCTCCTCGAAAAAACTCAATGATAGATCGGGTTACGCTATAGAGCAAAACGTACGTCCAAAAAATCTGGCCCTGGAACCTCTTGACACGCGTTAGTCCTGTGAGGAGCCCAAAAATCACAAGGCCGTTCAGAGACGAATAGAGCTGGGTTGGATGGAGAGCTATCCCTATGGGCGCCAAGGACTCGGGATGTGTAAAGGTAACGGCCCAGGGAAGGCTGGAAGGTTTCCCATAGCAACACCCGGCAGAAAAGCACCCAAGGCGCCCCACAAATTGCCCGAAGGCAATAGAGGGCGCTATGATGTCAGTGGTCTTCCAAACCGGCAGTCCTTTTTTTCTGACATACCACAACGCTGTCACGACCGCGCCGAAAAACCCGCCGTAAAATATGAGTCCGCCGTGCCATATACGCACGATTTCAACAGGGTCGTTTACAAAGGTAGGCCATTCAATCACGACATAGAGTATTCGGGACCCTACGATCGCAGCGATAAGAATGTAGAAACAGAGGTCCAGGATCTGATCGGCATCTTCACCAACCCTCCGCGCTTCCTTGAGCGCCAGGCCTATGGCCGAGAGGAAGGCCATGGCTACAAAAACGCCATATGTGTGGAGGGCAAATGGACCTACGTGAAAGAGGACGGGATGCATATCAGATCTTTCGCAACACTACGTTCAGGCACAATATGCCGACTCCCACCGAGATTGCACTGTCAGCGATGTTAAAAGCCGGCCAATGTGCTGTGCCAACATAAAAGTCAAGGAAATCGATTACCTCTCCGAAACGGAGACGGTCAATGAGGTTTCCCAAGGCTCCCCCAAAAACCATAGCGAGCGCTACCGCAACCCACGGCTTGGTGGAAGCAAGTCTCCTGTAAGAGTAAAGAATAATTCCAAGGGCCAAACAGGAAAACACCAGGAAGAACAGGGTTCGAAACCATGTCGCTTCCCCGGCCAACAATCCAAAGGCGCCACCAGTATTCCGAATCTGAGTTAGCGCAAAAAAACCAGGGATGACTTCCAGGGTTTCATGAAGTGAAAAAGCGCGCATGACAATTGCCTTGGTCACCTGATCAACCAAGATTGTGACGCCGGCAACCAGGACGAGGGTAGTATATTTTCGTTTCAAATTTTGGCAGCCTTCAGAGCTTCTACGCAGCGCGAACAAATGGTCTTGTGCATCTCGGCAGCGCCCACTGAAAGATCATGTATCCAGCAACGTTCGCATTTTTCGCCAGCCGCACGATCGATACGAATCCAAAGATCGGGCATGCTCGTGCTTTGGTAAGCGCCGTCCAATACTTCACCGGATACTATGGTCACCTCTGAGACAATAAAGATCGTGCGCAGTTCTTCAACCGTTGGCTTAACTGCTTCAACGAATACTTTTGGCAAACTCAGCGTAACCGCGGCATCAAGCGAGTGGCCGATCATCTTTTGCCCTCTGGCTTCTTCCACGGCCTTGCTCACATCTCCCCTGAGAGCCAGGAGATATTCCCATCTTTCGGCCAGGTTGGCATCCACAAATGACTCGTTCGCCTTCGGCAGTGCAGCAAGATGGACACTGGCTGGCCTTGCGTTCGTTTTCGGCATGTGCGCCCACACATCCTCGGCCGTAAAAACCATGATCGGCGCCTGGATACGTGTCAGAGTATCGACAATGATATTGAGTGCACTCTGAGCCGAGCGTCTGGCCCTGGATACTGGCGGCGACGTATAGAGCCTGTCTTTCAAGACATCCAAGTAAAAAGCGCTCAAATCCAATACGCAATAATTGTACAAGCCGTGATACACACTGTGAAACTCATAGGTCTCATAGGCTGCGCGAGATCGCTTCACCAACTCCTGAAGACGCTGAAGGGCAAATCGATCAATCTCCAGCATATCGGCATACGGAACGACATCTGTATCAGGATCAAAATCGCCAAGATTCCCCAGGATAAACCGGCTTGTGTTGCGAATCCGGCGATAGGCATCCGTAAGCTGCTTGAGAATCTTTTCCGAAATCCTTATGTCGTCCTGGTAATCCGAGGCCGCAACCCACAAGCGAAGGATTTCGACACCGTATCTGTCGATAATCTCGCTGGGCGCAATCACATTCCCCTTGGACTTGGACATTTTTTCGCCATTGCCGTCCACAACAAAACCGTGAGTGAGTACACTCCGGTAAGGCGCTCTTCCGCGAGTGCCCGCTGCGGTGAGAAGGGCGCTGTGAAACCATCCACGATGCTGGTCGCTTCCCTCCAGGTACATGTCGGCCGGCCAGGTCAGATAATCCCTGCTTTCAAGCACAGCCGTATGGCTAACACCGGAATCGAACCAAACATCCAAGATATCCTTTTCCCTCTCAAATGCTTCTCCCTGGCATTCAGGGCACTTTGTTCCCCCTGGCAGGAGCGTAGAAGTCTCGGCATCAAACCAGACATCAGCTCCGCGCTTTTCAAAGAGTCTTGCCACATGATCGATGATCTCCTGTGTGATGAGACATGAACCGCATTTTTTGCAATAAAAAGCCACGATGGGAACACCCCAGGAACGCTGGCGGGAAATACACCAATCCGGACGGTTTTCGATCATGCCATGTATGCGATCCCTGCCCCAAGAGGGAATCCAGGTGACCTGGTCAATACAACTAAGGGCTTTGTGTCTAAGACCCATCTTTTCCATGGAGATAAACCATTGTTCAGTAGCACGGAAAATTACGGGTTTCTTGCACCGCCAGCAATGCGGATATGTATGTTCTATTTCCCCCTTGTTGATGAGCGCTCCGGCTTCCGCCAGCCTGTCAATAACCGCGTCGTTGGCACGAAAGACAAACGTGCCGGAAAAAAAGTCAACATCTTCGGTAAAGCAGCCATTATCGTCCACAGGAGAGTAGATATCCAGGTCATAAGCCAGGCCCACTTCATAGTCTTCACGTCCGTGCCCCGGGGCAGTATGGACACAACCCGTTCCCGTGTCCAAGGTCACGTGATCGGCCAAGATGATCAAAGACTTGCGATCGTAAAGGGGATGACGGCAAATGCCGTGCTCCAACTTCTTGGGATCAATTTCAGCCAATATCTCATAATTCTTGATCCCGAAAGCCTCCATGGCGCTTTCCACAAGGCCTTTAGCCAAGATATAAACCTCGCCGCCGTCCACCTGCGCCGCCACGTATTGAAAATCAGGATGAAGGGCAACCGCAAGATTGGCCGGAATAGTCCATGGAGTTGTGGTCCAGATAACCAGGTAGATTTTCTTCCCCGTCAGGGAAGAGATCTCGCCGCCAATGTCCGAAAGAAAAGGGAACTTCACATAGATGGACGGAGAGGTTCGAGGTTCGTATTCCACTTCTGCTTCTGCCAGCGCTGTCTTGCAAGCGCTGCACCAGTATATCGGCTTTTTACTCTTAAAAAGGCTTCCATCAATGGCAAATTTGCCGAATTCCCGTACGATAGTCGCCACATAGCTGTGGCTCATGGTAAGATAAGGATTATCCCATTCGCCCATGACGCCCAGTCTTTTGAACTCTTCCCTTTGAATCGCAATAAATTTTTCGGCGTAGGCCCGGCATTGCTTTCGAACTCCAGCCTGGCTCATTGTGTTTTTTCTTTCCCCCAGTTCCTGGTCAACCTGGTGTTCTATGGGAAGACCGTGGCAATCCCATCCCGGCACATAAGGTGCGTCGAATCCATCCATTTGACGAGATCTGATGATCATGTCCTTCAAGATCTTATTCAGAGCCGTTCCAATATGGATATGCCCGTTGGCATAAGGTGGGCCGTCATGCAGGACAAAACGCGGTCCGCCCTTGGATGCGTTCCGTATCTGTTCGTAAAGTCCTGTTGCCTCCCATGTCCTGAGAATCTCAGGCTCACGTTTGGCAAGATTTGCCTTCATAGGAAAGTCTGTTTTAGGAAGGTTCAAAGTCGCTTTGTAGTCCATGGCATTTTCTCCGGAAATAGAATCGCTGGGCGATTTTATGTAACGCGGCTACGCCGCTGCTGTCAAACAGAAAAAAAGCCTCCTCGCTCGCGCAAGGAGGCTTTTTTAACTAACTTACCAGGCGATCGTCTTAGTACATACCGCCCCCCATGCCGCCCATACCACCGCCCGGAGGCATTGCAGGCATGTCTTTCTTATCTTCAGGTTTTTCAGCAACCATCACCTCGGTGGTCAGCATCAGTCCTGACACACTTGCCGCATTCTGCAACGCGAACCTCACGACCTTGGTCGGATCGATCACGCCGGCTTCTATAAGATCCTCATATTTCTCCGTCTCGGCGTTAAAACCAACGGCGCCTTTTTCCTTCTTGACCTGGTCAACCACCACGGAGCCCTCGTGACCTGCGTTATTGGCGATCTGGCGAAGGGGCTCTTCCAGGGCGCGCTGTACGATCCTTACACCCAGCTTCTGATCCGCCTTGATTTTCACCTTATCCAGTGCTGGAATACACCGAACAAGCGCCACGCCTCCGCCAGCCACAATCCCTTCTTCCACCGCAGCGCGGGTGGCGTTGAGAGCATCTTCGACTCGAGCCTTCTTTTCTTTCATCTCAGGTTCAGTGGCCGCGCCAACGTTGATGACCGCAACGCCTCCAATCAGTTTGGCCAAACGCTCCTGGAGCTTCTCACTGTCATAGTCCGAGGTCGTCTCCTCTATCTGAGCCCTGATCTGACGGACCCGCCCTTCCAGATCCGAGCGGGAACCGCCACCGTCCACAACTGTAGTGTTATCCTTATCAATGGTAATCCGTTTTGCCGTGCCCAGATCGGATAGACTTATGTTTTCCAACTTGATCCCCAGGTCCTCAGAAATAACCTGACCGCCGGTAAGAATTGCAAGGTCTTCCAACATGGCTTTTCGGCGATCTCCGAAACCCGGCGCTTTAATGGCAGCGCACTGAAGAGTGCCGCGAAGCTTGTTTACGACCAATGTGGCCAGCGCCTCTCCTTCCACATCTTCGGCAATAATCACAAGGGGCTTTCCCATCTTGGCAACCTGCTCAAGGATGGGCAGGAGATCCTTCATGACGCTGATCTTCTTTTCGTTAATCAGGATCAACGGATCCTGAAGAGAGACTTCCATCTTTTCCGGGTCTGTGACAAAATAGGGAGACAAATAGCCACGGTCAAACTGCATCCCTTCCACGACTTCGAGCGTAGTGTCCATGCTCTTTGCCTCTTCCACGGTGATCACGCCCTCTTTGCCGACCTTGTTCATGGCCTCTGCAATAATATTTCCTATGGTTTCGTCGTTGTTGGCCGAAATGCAGCCCACCTGGGCAATCTCACGCTGGTCCCTGGTCGGCTTGCTCAACTTGGCGAGTTCCGACACAACAACACTTACAGCCTTATCAACCCCTCGCTTGATGGCCATCGGGTTGTTGCCCGCTGCCACCAGCTTCTGACCTTCACTGTAAATAGACTGGGCCAACACAGTGGCCGTCGTGGTGCCATCTCCGGCCACGTCACTGGTCTTGCTGGCAACCTCCTTGACCATCTGGGCGCCCATGTTCTCAAACTTGTCCTCAAGCTCGATTTCCTTGGCCACTGTCACACCGTCTTTGGTAATTGTGGGAGCGCCCCAGGATTTCTCCAAAATTGCGTTCCTACCTTTAGGGCCCAGGGTAATCTTGACCGCATTCGACAACGTGTTAATCCCCGCCAGGATGGCCTCCCGAGCCTTGATATCGTATCTGATCTCTTTTGCAGCCATAATTATTGTATCCTCCTTAAAATTTTTGTTGCCGGCAATATCAGTCTATTTTTGAATGACACCCAGCACATCATCCTCACGCATAATGAGATATTCTTCACCCTCGATCTTTATGTCCGTACCGGCATATTTGCTAAAGAGTATACGGTCATCCTTTTTCACGTCCAGAGCTCTCTGGGTACCGTCTTCCAGGACCTTGCCGTTGCCCACTGAAATAACCAGACCTTCGGAGGGCTTTTCCTTGGCTGAGTCGGGTATGATAATGCCTCCTTTGGTCATGTCCTCTTCTTCCAGGCGCTTCACGAGTATTCGATCTTGCAAAGGTCTAATCTTCATAGTGCTAAATCTCCTTTTTTAAAAAAATCAACTTTGTTTCTTTCCTCTTTCTGTAATCCTTTCTAACTCCAGCGATACAAATGCCACCCCCTTTCACAACAAACAAGACTCATCATTTTGTTTTGATAATAAGCCAAAACGTAGGCGTTCACAGGTTCAGCGTTCACCGTTTCTGCCGTCGTAGCCTGCCGACTTCGCCAAAGTAGCCGCAGGCTACGACGGCTGAAACGGCGACTATGGCGAATTCGGCTCAGATTTTAGGTGAACCCTGAACCCTTGAACGGTTACCCCAAAACTATACAGGAACAAACTTAAACAGCACGACACTTCCGGGAACATATTCGCAAATATAATCACGGACTTGATCTTGTAAAGGGGATAAGAAACATTTTTCTTGCCTTAAACGAGAGGTTTGCAGGGGCAGTTTCTGGCTAATCTTTGGCTGGCTTCTGTCACAGGCTGACTTCCGTCACACTACCGTGCTGTAACAGGAGGTCGGAAAGCCATGTACAAGCTCTTACAGACCCTCCTTTTTTAAAACGGGGGCCGCTGGCACCCTTGGTATGAGCCGGCTCATTTTTTCTGGCATTCCCCATCCTTTGAAGGAGCTGGCTTTGTGTCGGTTTCCTTGGCTTTTGCCTCTGACGTCTTATTAGCTTTTCCCGCTGAAGAAGTGGAACAACTCCCGCCCTTGTTCGCATAATCAGTCACGTACCAACCAGTACCCTTGAGATGGAAAGTGCTTTGCGAGATGAGTTTCTGAAGCTCGCCGGAACAGTGCTTGCACGCACTCAATGGGGGATCCGAAAACTTCTGCCAGATCTCCGCCACCCTCCCGCATTTCTTACATTCATATTCGTAAATGGGCATCGTGACACCTCCCCAAATATATACACTGACTAAACATAACTAACAATGACAATTTGTCAAGTGGGAAAATCGTCTTTCTACACGTCCTTGACATCCTCCAAAGGTCCTTGCCAGGCCCTGTAAAACTCAAGCACAGCTTGCATTCCGTCGATGGAAGCGGGTTCCAGGATCGCCCGGGTCTCTTCATGAACTCTAGCTTCTTCTTCCACTTTCTCTTCCGGCGAAGCCTCAAAGGCCTGCAAGAACTTCGTAAACCTAATGACATGGATTAATTCATGGCTGACAATGTACAGGGCAAACGGGAACAAGTGGAGATCCGGAAGCTCATTCACGGTCGGAAGGATACGGTGATCCTGAAGGCATATCTTATAAAAGTCATACTTCGATGAACCAAGCAGAGTCTCTGCTTTCACCCCCACATATCTTATGATTTGCGCAAAAGGCCCGTGCACGATTTCTTCCGGAGACAGATCGGCCAATGTCTTGATATCGTATCGCCGCCGCCGCCATTCAGCAAAGGACATCTTGTAAGCATTGCTGGTCAACTCTTCGGCCAGGGCAACTGCTTCGTTGACGACTGCCAGCTCTTCTTTCCCAAAAACCTGCAGAGCTTCTTTGGAATCCATTTTCACCT
>DAOUWN010000249.1 GCA_030667105.1 Deltaproteobacteria bacterium | reverse complement strand
TTGCAGAGGCCTGCGCCGGAGAAAATCTTATTCTGGGCCCAGTGGAAGAAGGTAGCTACACGGCCCTGGGAGCGGCCGCTATTGCCTATCAGCACACTATAGCCGCCTCTACACCAATCGACATCAACCTGGCTAAACAGTTAAACATCCTACTAGGCAACCTGGGCCTGCCAGACGAACGTATATTGGTAGATCCGACGGTGGCATCTTTAGGTTACGGGCTCGACTATTGTTACTCGGTGATAGAAAGAGACCGGATGGCAGCACTCACACAGGAAGACGAAAGGCTGCAGTTTCCCATTGTGTGTAATCTGGCCAAAGAGGTCTGGAAGATAAAGGAGAGTAAGATAAGCCAGGAGGAGGCGCCCATGCTGGGCGATCCTCTAAAAAGGGGCGTTATGCTTGAAGCCATGACAGCGCTGTTGCTCCTTCTGGCAGGAGGTGACATCCTGATTATGCGACATCCAGACGCCATTCAGTTGGTCAGGGGCCTTATTAGTGACTTGATGGCAAACTGAAGATACTACGTATCGATTTCGGACTGCGGAATTAAGACTCAGAACCTGAAATCCGCATTCCGCATTGCGCATTCCGAAATCCGCATTCCAAAGATGAGAGGTATAGAAAGTGTCAAAAATCATTTGTTCGGCAGCGATTCGTGGTGCCCACAAGATTGTAGAAAGGGCAGAAGCCAAGTATGAGGAGGCCATGGGAAAATGGGGGGCTGATCACGAGGTCGGATTTCCCAACACAGCCTATTACCTCCCCATTATTTATGGCATTTCGGGAGTTCCTGTTAAAAAGCTCGGAGATGTCAAGCAGGTGCTTGAGCGGTGCAGATCGTTGCTGCCCAGCATGGTGGCCGAACATGTATGGCTTCCCTATCTTGCGCCGGCGCTGGAAGCTGGGATGGCCACACTCTTTGCAGAAGAGATCATTGAGGCCATACGCTATCTGGAGTCTCCGGATTTTTACACCAAGACCGAACACCCTTTAGACGGGAACATTTGGTTGGGCGCGGCAGATGACGTCATATTGCGTAAGCGAGGCGTGGAATTCGTTGACGGCACCGCCCCTGGCTTTGCGGCTATTCTGGGAGCGCCTCCAACCAAGGAGATCGCTGTCAGGCTTGCCCAGGAACTTCAGGAAAAGAATCTTTACGTCTTCATGTGCGCCGATCATGAGGGCCGCACCATGTCCGAGATGTTGATCGAGGCAGGAGTGCAGGTCGGATGGGGCACACGTCTTGTATCTTTTGGACCCGAGTATACGGCCACTATATTTGCCATGGGTTTTGCCACCCGGGCCGCCATGTCCTTTGGAGGCGTGAAGCCTGGGGATTTTAGGAGCATCCTTTTCTACAATAAGGACCGTATTTTTGCCTTTGCCATGCCCCTGGGCACAGTAACCGATGAATGGTATGCCAATGCGGCCGGTGCAATAAACTGGGGCTTTCCGACCATTGCGGACACACCGATCCCGCAAGTGCTCCCCACGGGTATCTGCACGTATGAGCACGTGGTCTCCAACGTCCCTCACGACGAACTAGTGTCCAAGGCTGTCGAGGTTAGGGGCCTGAAGGTAACAGTGGCAAAGGTCCCCATACCGGTATCCTACGGACCTGCATTTGAAGGAGAACGCGTGCGCAAAGACGATCTCTACCTGGAATGCGGTGGCGGAAGAACGCGAGCTGTGGAATGGGCCACGACAAAGGATATGGCCGAGGTCGAGGACGGCAGGATTGAACTCTTCGGGCCTGATGCGGATGATCTGGAGCCAGGGGCAAGGCTTCCGCTGGCCATCCTAGCTGAGTTCGCAGGAAGGAAAATGCAGGAAGACTTTGAGCCGATTCTTGAAAGGCAGATTCACCACTTTGTGAACTACGCCCAGGGCCTTATGCACATCGGTCAAAGAGACATCGCCTGGATAAGGATGAGCAAGGCTGCGGCCGGAAAAGGTCTCAAGCTCAAACACATCGGGGATATTCTGCATGCCAAGTTTCATCAGGACTTTGGCGCTATTTTTGATAAGGTCCAGGTTACAATATACACGGGAGAAGATAGGGTCAACGAGATCCTGCAAAAAGCAAGGCAAGTGTACGGGCATCGAGACGCCCGGATCGAAGGGATGACTGATGAGACGACAGAGATCTTTTACTCCTGTACATTATGCCAGTCCTTTGCACCAAATCATGTGTGCATTATCAGCCCGGAGAGGACCGGGCTCTGTGGCGCCTATAACTGGATGGACTGCAAGGCCTCCTATGAGATCAATCCTACTGGCCCCAATCAACCTGTGGAGAAGGGGGAGTGCATCGATCTAAAACTGGGGCAGTGGAAAGGGTGTAACGATTTCTTGTACAAGGCGTCCCGGCAGGCTCTCGATCACTACAACTTTTATAGTATTGTTCATGATCCTATGACGACCTGCGGGTGTTGTGAATGCATTGCTGCCATACTTCCCATTTGCAACGGGCTCATGACCGTGGATCGCGATTATGTGGGGATGACGCCTTGCGGCATGAAATTCACCACCCTTGCCGGAACCATCGGGGGCGGCATGAGCGTGCCCGGATTTGTGGGGCATGGTAAGTACAACATCACTCAGAGAAAATGGTTAGTGGGTGATGGCGGGATCAAGCGCCTGGTTTGGATGCCAAAGCGCCTTAAGGAGGAGATTGCAGAGCGCCTGACAAAACTGGCGGAAGAGATTGGCATCCCTGATTTGCCAGACATGATTGCCGATGAAACCGTAGGGACTTCCGAAGAGGAAATCCTTCCTTTTCTGGAGGAAAAGGGCCATCCGGCTCTGTCCATGGACCCGTTGCTAGAGTAGGATCATTTATCATGTATAGGTTTTCAGAAATTAAGTTTCACAGAGACAATCGGGAAAATTCGAAATTCGAAACACGAAATTCAAAACAATATCAAATGACGGAAATACAAAATTCAAAACAAACTCGAATGGCTTAATAATAGCAGACAGTGTAAATGGAGTTTTGGACATTCAAACATTCGAATTTCGGATTTGTTTCGGATTTCGATATTCGGATTTCGGATTTGTTTTTTGAAATCACTTATCTCAAAAAGCATATCAATGACTGATGACTAACCATGGAGGAACAATATGGCTTTAACAGGAATTCAGATTTACAAACTTCTGCCCAAGACCAATTGCGGGGAATGTGGCGTGCCCACCTGCCTGGCTTTTGCCATGAACTTGGCTGCGGGCAAGGCAGAGCTGGCTGGCTGCCCTTATGTTTCAGAAGAGGCCAAGGCAGAACTCGCTGATGCCGCAGCCCCGCCCATCCGTGTGGTGGAGATCGGCACAGGAGAAAGGAAACTCAAGATCGGTGGCGAAACCGTGTTCTTTCGCCATGAGAAGACCTTCGTGAATCCTCCTGGGATAGCCGTCCTTGTCACGGATGAGATGGGTGATGAGGAGGTGGCCGGGCGCCTTGAGCGTTTCAAGACATTGGAATATGAGCGGGTAGGGCTGACGTTAAGGGCAGATCTTGTTGCCATGAAATCGCTATCTGGTGATGCCGAAAAGTTTGAGGCTCTGGCCACAAAGGTAAAGAATGAAACAGACGGCGGCTTGATTCTCATGGCAGATGACCCGAGCGTCATGGAAAACGGGCTTAAGGCATGCGCAGATCGCAAGCCCCTTATCTATGCCGCAACCAAGGAAAATGCTGACCACAGGGCTGGTCTGGCCAACGATTTCATCTGCCCCCTGGCTGTAAGAGGCAATAGTCTGGACGAGGTTTCAGAGCTCACGACAAAACTCAGCAAAGATGGCTTGAAAGATCTGGTCA
>DAOUWN010000189.1 GCA_030667105.1 Deltaproteobacteria bacterium | reverse complement strand
GGTGGTAAAAGATCTGAATGATTTCAAGAAGGCCGTGATCAAGTATCGGCTTAAGGAATCAGCGGTCTTCCTGATACAGCGAGGCAGTCAGCAGTATTACGTGACGGTTAAACTGCAGTGATGAACTTCGGAAAAAATCCATTCCCAACTTTGAAGGCGCTTTTTGCTCTTCTGCTGGTCGGTTCTCTTTTTTCGGCTGCCTGTTCTCGCGATATGGCCCTGGAGAAAATCCGAAAATCAGGGACAGTTACCATGATAACGCGCAACAACGCACATTGCTATTATACATACCGCGATCAGGACATGGGTTTTGAATACGACCTTGCAAAGGCCTTTGCCGATTTTCTGGGTGTTGATTTGAAAGTGAAAGTTGCTGAATCCTGGAACAAGATTCTCCCCTTGCTGGATAACGGGTCCGTGGGTTTCGTGGCGGCCAGCATGACCAAAATACCTTCCAGGGAAAGAGTGGCTGATTTTTCAAAAGGGTACCTCCCCGTTCAGCAGATGGTCGTCATCCACAAAAAAAACACTGGAATAAGAAACATTGATGATCTGGAGGGGCTGACAATCCATGTGCGGGCTGGGACTTCCTATGAGGAAAGACTGCGGGCACTGAAACGAAAGGGCCTGGATGTCACGATTACAGCACACGATAATGTTCCGACGGAAGATCTTGTTTAAGCCGTAGCACAACGCAAGATCGAAGTAACCATAGCTGACTCAAATGTGGCACTCATGAATCGACGTTACTATCCGGATATTCGCATTGCCTTTCCCATCGAAAAACAGCAGTCTTTAGGCTGGGCTGTGAAAAAAGGAGAGCGCTCTCGTCTGGACAAGATCAATGAGTTCTTGGAGACGATTGAACGCGATGGCACATACCAGGACATATATAATCGTTACTATGCCTACCTCGAAAGGTTCGACCATCTGGATGTCAAGAAGTTTCAGGAAAGGATTAAGACCCGCCTTCCCAGGTACGACAAAACCATCAAAAAAGCGGCGGAGACTTACGGATTTGACTGGCGGTTTATTGTCGCCCTAATCTACCAGGAATCGCAATTCAGGCCTTGGGCAAAAAGCTTTTCCGGCGTGAGAGGGCTCATGCAGCTCACCCTGCCCACTGCGAAGGAGATGGGGGTCAAGAATCGCCTCGACCCACACCAGAGCATCATGGGAGGGACCAGGTACCTGAAAAAACTCTATGACCTGTTTGACGAAGCCCCTGATCCGGACAGGAGCCTTATTGCCGTTGCCGCCTATAATGTTGGCAGGGGACATGTTCTGGACGCCCGGAGGATAGCCTCTGCCATGAGACTTGACCCGAACAAGTGGTCTTCCCTGGAAAAGACTTTACCATTGTTGCGCCAGCGCAAGTACTACAAGAAGAGCAAATACGGTTACTGCCGCGGAGCAGAACCCGTTTTTCAGGTACGGCAGGTGCTGACCTACTACGACATCCTCAAGAGGCAGGCCATAGAATATGCAGGGTGAAAGTAAAGAATCCACGCCAGAGGACACGGCTTTGGTTATTCCCAAATGAAGGAAGCCGTCAATGTTTCACGTGAAACATTGTCCTTCCGAACTCATGTTTTTTCTCAGAATGATCAGACTTCTCTTGGTTCCAAGCAGAGGGAGCCTGTATTTTTTCTTTTCCAGACTGAGAGCCAGGCTCTTGATCTTAGGCTCTGCAGCCTTAAGCTCTTCCTCCACGTACTCCCCCTTCATGGCCACAATTACACCCGTTTTCCGTAACAAAGGTAGGGCCAGGTCAATAAGCCACTCCAGCTTAGAAACCGCTTTAGATACAATTGCATCATAACGACTAGTCTCCGCACAAATATCTCTGGCAAGTTCTTCGGCCCGAATCTGATGGGCCTCTATATCTTCCAGGCCCATGGTCCTTATGACATGCTTCAGGAAGTTGACCTTTTTTCTTGATCCATCAATGAGAGTGAGACGTAAATCGGGCCGTATCACCTTCAGAGGAACTCCCGGAAAACCGCCGCCCGAGCCGATGTCCAGGACACGGCATGCCGTGGGGATAAGAGGCGGTAGAGAAAAACTGTCCAAAAAAAGTTTTTCTGCCATTTCTCTGGGATCTCTAATGGCTGTGAGACCCGCAAATCGATTCCACTCCAGAAGCTCTTTGGCATGAAGGCCAAACCGGGCAAGTTGGGACCGATCCAGGCCCGCCCCCATGGCCCTTGCGCCTTGCTCAATATGGTCCGGAAAGCGAGCCCATTCCTGTGGCTGGACCCCAGGCTCCCTATTGAGTTCCACAATTGTTGCCCCCCAGCCCCCTGCAGAAGCCGGGGCGTCTGAAAAGGATGCGACAATGGAAAGCTTCTTGACAAGGCCACGAACCCGATTTTTCAAAGCCCCCCGGCCCTTGCCGTGGATAATCCTCACCGAACAGATCCCGGCTTCCTGACACGCAGCCAGGTAATCTTCCAAAAGGCCGGGGATTTCTTTCGGAACAAACGTGTGAAGGTCGAGAACATCCTCGATGGGAATCTTGACCGGTTCTACACTTTCCATTTTGTCTCGATCTTTTTTCATGGTGAAAACACAAGAATACCCTTTTTCGTCCAAAAATCAAACCGGGTTTCTAAACGCCCAGAATGTCGAGGAGCCAAAGCGTTTCGTTGTTACCACTGAAACCTCCACATCGAGAGGAACAATCGATTGGTCTACCATCTCATCCTGTAGGGATGATAGTGCCCCTCACCATTGAATAGTCTCACAAGGCTGCTCGCCTGCCCCTGCAATATGGCCGCAGGTGACAGCCTGCGAGAACGCCATGAGCCCTTTTTCGACCATCTTTTTGAAAAGCTCATCGCCAACATCTTCCTTGTTCTTGTTTTCAAGAAACCGTGATCGCCAACAGGCGGTGTCAACACTAAGGCTATGTCGAGTTCCGCCAATTTCACTTGGAGGTCGACGGACACGCTAAGACCATATCCCTGAAGGAAAACCATGCCAAGCTCATCCAGAGGACGGCGGAATATCTCGCTCTTACGCTTTCTAATCACTAGTTCGCCGTCTATGGCGGTTAAGTAGCACCCATGAGCGAGCACATAGAGTCGATCGCCATGTGTTATAAGAGAACTAGCAAGGTTTCCATCCCGGGATTCGTCATCATCAGGTCTCTTCGATACGGGCGGTTTCTTGTGTGCGTCTCCCCTGTCCTTTGCAGGGGTGTCCTTTACCATCCATTGCGCAGGCACGGCCTGTTCGTCTGTTTCAGGGTAGTTGTTGCCGGACTGGAAACTCCTCCCTGCTGCAGATTGTGTGTTTTCAGGACCATCGGTGGCCTTGGAAGGCCAGAATCTTTCTCGGCCGACCCACGCGGGATCATTCCTGATTTCTGTAGGCAGGTAAAACCCAGCCATCCCTTCAGCACGTCCATCCAGAAAGCGCACCTGTTCCTCAATACGGCTTTCATCCGAAAGCGAAAAGTAGTTGCGGAAGCCCCGAATAACCGCCTTGATGTGAATTATGGAATCCACGCGTTGATGAAGTGAGGAAGGAATCTGGCCTAGGGTTTTGATGTGTCCGCGAAGGACCTGTTGAACATCGTCTATTCTCCTTTGCATTACCGCAATACCTCGCGGATCAAATGTGAAACCGAGAAAATCAAACCCCTTTTCCAATGGAACGTAATTTGTCTTGGCAGGCTTGAGGTGAAGGTGCAATGCATCAAGCAGGAAGTGTTCCATAATCTGAAGTGCTTTTTGTGCGTCTCCTTCGTCCTTTGTCAAAATGATGATGTCGTCAGCGTAACGCAGGAAGTCCAGCCCCAGTTCTTCTAAATGATTATCCAGCGGTGTAAGGTAAATGTTGGCCAAAAGCGGAGATAGAGATTGGCCCTGAGGGACTCCTACTACGACAGGCAGAAGTTCATAAAAGTCCAGGACGTCGACGGTGAACCAATGTCGGATTAGCTCCAAAAGTTCATGGTCTGCCACGTAATCTGAGACCAGTTTGAAAAGAACGTCGTGGTCTATGTTGTCGAAGCATCTCTTAATATCAGCAACTACGGCCCATGGCCGACCTTCGGCTATCATGGTTTTGGCGAGCGCCAAGGCCTGATGGGCATTTCGACGCGGGCGGAATGCAAAAATATAACGGCTGAAGACCGGCTCAACAATAGGCTCCAAGAGCATCAGGCAGCCGGATTGGACAACTCTATCTCGGACGCATGCGACTCCCAGTGGTCTTTTGCCTCCTTCAGGTTTTGATATGTAGACGCGCCGCAGGGGTTTGCAGCGGTATTTCCTGGCATCGAAATCATTGGCCAACTGGGACAGTTCATTTTCAAGATTCTCTTTGAATGTCGCAATAGTGACTCCGTCAACCCCGCACGACGCCTTTCCTGCACTTTGAATTCTTAACCAGCCCAATTTCAATGTTTCTCGTTTGCAGAGTTGCAGGTAGAGCCCATGCTTTCCACCACTGTTGTCGCAGACTGATGAAAAGGCTGATCCCATTTGTCGAACAGGCACAATCCTGCGTTGTCTTGACGAATCACGCCGCAGTTTGTGGGCCAAGCCCAGCAGCTCGTTTGTATGGCGGGTTTCTGCGACAGTAGTTTTGCAGGATTTGTTCGATTTCACCCACAGTTGGCCTGAGCGAAGACGGTTGACTCGGTTGAGTTCGTCATCGCTTAGCCAGTCTTTATGGGCTGATTTCTTCAAGGATCGGATTTTGCCGACTACCCAAACAGTGCTCGCTTGACAGGCCCAAGACATCAACAACGGGCGGAGTGGACGATCAGATTGAAGTCTGTGCACCCCCAGATGTCTTACAGTATTCGCGGTGTCCCTGACCCACCCAGGCATTTCCGAGAAGACTGTTGATAGGGGAAACAGATGAACGACTGTCATGATCGGAGATTCGGGATCATGCCTTTTTTGGTTAGTGGTGAGCGTTCTGACTGCATTCTCAATGGCTGCATCAACAAGGCAGGCAATCAGCATATGTTCGTCTTTCTCAAAGTGCTCGTTCTGTGCTTCAATCCAAATGAGGCCCGCATTTTTTAGGCTTTTTGGCAGATTCGCCCTGTTGATTCCTTCGGAGATGCCGTAGATCGAGGGAAAACGTAAGGCCC
>DAOUWN010000292.1 GCA_030667105.1 Deltaproteobacteria bacterium | reverse complement strand
TTTGACAAGACCGGTACCCTGACGAAGGGAGAACCTGAGGTTAGAGACATATTGACCGCACAAGGCGTAACACAACACGGTGTTTTGAAGATAGCTGTTTCCATTGAGGCGGTTTCTGAACACCCCCTGGCCCAGGCCATCATTGAAAAAGGCCGCCAGGAACAATTGGACCCTGATCGTGTTCACGATTTTGAGGCCCTATCAGGCCTTGGGGCAAGTGCAGTCGTAAATGGCAAGAAATGCCTTTTGGGCAACCTGCGGCTTATGGAAAAAGAGGCCGTGACAATAAATGGATTCGACCAGAAGGCCAAAAACCTTGCCAGTGAGGCCAAGACGTGTGTTTTTGTGGCCGAGGCAGGCCGTGTTGTTGGCCTTATTGCCCTTTCGGATATGCCGAAGGCATCTGCACGCGCAGCAGTTTCCAGGCTGAGGGACATGGGGTTGAGCGTGGCCATGATCACCGGAGATAATGAGAAAACAGCCCGAGCCGTTGCTGATGCTGTGGGCATTGATCAGGTACTTGCCGAGGTGCTTCCTGGTGATAAAGCCGAGGAGATAAGACGGCTCCAGGCGCTGGGTCAGGTCGTCGCCATGGTGGGAGACGGTATTAACGATGCGCCAGCCCTCACAACGGCAGACGTCGGGATCGCTATCGGCGCGGGCACAGATGTGGCCATGGAAGCCAGCGACGTTACGCTGATTAAGGATGATTTGCGATCGGTTCCTGCAGCCATCCGGCTCTCGTTTCAGACCATGCGGGTGATTAAACAGAACCTTTTCTGGGCATTTTTTTACAACAGCCTTGGAATTCCCATTGCAGCCGGGGCACTGTATCCTTTTTTTGGGATTCTTTTGAGTCCTGTCTTTGCAGCGGCCGCCATGGCCATGAGCTCGGTTTCTGTTGTGAGCAATTCATTGCGGCTGCGTAAATTCCAGCTTGGGTAGAAAGGAGGTTAGAGAATATGGATCGGTATGTGTGTTCAGTCTGTGGGTATGTGTATGATCCGGTAGAGGGAGACCCGGACGATGGGATCGAGCCGGGAACGAAGTTTGAAGACTTGCCGGATGATTGGACCTGTCCTGTGTGCGGGGCAGAAAAGGACCAGTTTGAAAAGGAAGGGTAGTCAACAAGCAAAAAGCAGAAAAAGCTGAAAACAATCACGAAAACACGAAATCATATTTTTTTTCGTGGGTTGCGGCGTTCGCCTTGGAAAGGGGGGTGCCCTCGTGATGAATTCTTTCTTTTTCAGTTCCGGCTTGTCCGGCTCACGGAGGAAATTGTCATGCCAGAAGAGGTAAAGATCTATACGACCCCGACGTGACCCTATTGTAAGATTGCGAAGGAGTTCCTTTCGCAAAAGGGGGTTGCCTTCACGGCCGATGACGTGACTGAGGACAAGGAAGCGCTGGCAGAAATGCGAAAAATATCCGGCGGCGCCCTCAGGGTGCCCGTGATAGCGGTGTGCAATGAAGTGATGGTGGGCTTTGACCAGGCGCGTCTTGAACAGGCAGTGAGTTGCCTTAGCCAGAGCTCAGAGATCTAATAGTGTAGAGGAGACTATGGCAAGCGTAACCATCTATTCTACAGATGGATGCCCGTTTTGCGCCAAGGCAAAATCGTTCCTGGCGGAAAGGAACTCATTGGCATTAGGAGTCACCTACTGTTCTACCTGTGATGCCCCTCTGTTTGCAGATCTTGACGTGGCGGTGGCAGGTGGTGGGAATTCGGCTCTTGAGGCAGTTCTTGATCTGATGAAGGTGGCCCGGAAGGTCTACATGGTCTCTTTGACGCCCTTGACTGGCGGCCAGATACTTCAGGATAAGGTGATGAGATCGCCAAAGGTGGAGATTTTCACTGAATACAAGATCCTGCAAATTGTCGGAGAGTCAGCAGTTGACGCCATTGAGATAGAGTCGTTAAAAACTGGTGAGGCAAGAAGACTCAATGTAGCCGGGTTCATAATAGAGATTGGCCTGCTGCCTAACTCCGAGCTGGTGGTGGATACCGTGGAGACGAATCGTATTGGAGAGATCGTTATAGACTCCAGGTGTCGCACAGGTGTTGCAGGGGTTTTTGCCTGCGGGGATGTGACCGATGTCCCCTTCAAACAGGTCATTGTTGCGGCAGGCGAGGGGGCCAAGGCGGCCCTGGCAGCCTACGATTATATTATCAAGCAGAGATAGGAGAAACCGGGGAAGGATACCTCGAAAAAAATAATTAGGTAAAGGAGGCATCATGAAACGGAGGAAAATAACAGACCGCATTTACTGGATGGGCTCTGTGGATTGGGACAGACGTTTATTTGACTCACTCATCCCACTTCCAGATGGAACAAGTTACAACGCCTACCTCATTGAGGGGAGTGAAAAGACTGTTTTGCTGGACTCAGTTGATCCTCAAATGGCCGATGAACTCCTAGCACAGCTTGATGGCGTCTCTAAGATCGATTACGTCGTCTCGCACCATGCGGAGCAGGACCACTCCGGAACAATCCCACAGGTTCTTGAAAAATACCCAGGGGCAAAGTTGATATCAACCCCCAAGGCAAAGGGAATGCTTATCGATCTTCTGCGAATACCAGAGGAGTCTTTCATAACCGTCAAGGATGGTGAGACTATATCTCTCGGGGACAAAACCTTGAAGTTTATACATGCCCCCTGGGTTCATTGGCCTGAGACCATGGTAACTTATCTGGAAGAAGATAGAATTCTTTTCAGTTGTGATTTTTTCGGTTCCCATATTGCGACAACCGATCTCTACGTCACTGATGAAGGGCGCGTTTATGAGGCAGCGAAGCGCTACTATGCCGAGATCATGATGCCCTTCCGGAAAGT
>DAOUWN010000127.1 GCA_030667105.1 Deltaproteobacteria bacterium | reverse complement strand
GCCTTTGGAAGTGGAGCGATGACCAACTCTATGGAGGACATAGAGTTGGCTCATGTCATTCTTGTCGCCGGCAGCAACCCCACAGACAACCATCCTATCGTGGATCTGCATATCAGGCGCGCCGTTGCCCATCATGGAGCAAAACTGATCGTGGCAGACCCTCGCAGGTTAGAATTGGTGAAATACGCCCATGCCTGGCTTCGTCCCAGACCAGGTACGGACGTGGTCTGGCTCAATGGCCTGATGCACGTCATAATAAAGGAAGGGTTGTGGGATAGGTTCTATGTAGAGGAAAGAACAGAAAACTTCTCTTCATTAAGAGAAACGGTGTTAAGGTACGATCCCGAGTTTGTGGAAAGGATCACCGGTATCCCTGCCGGGGATCTCAAGGAGGTTGCCCGCCTTTATGCCGAAGCCGAAGTCGCTACTATCGTTTACGCCATGGGGATTACCCAACATGCGGCCGGCACTGACAATGTGAAGTCCATTGCCAATCTGGCCATGCTGTGCGGATATGTGGGAATCGAGGGGGGAGGGGTAAATCCCCTCCGTGGTCAGAACAATGTCCAGGGGGCGTGCGATATGGGGGCCCTTGCCGATGTGCTGCCGGGGTATCAAAGCCTCTCCGACCAGGGGGTCATAGAGAAGTTTGAACAGGCATGGAAGGTAAAGATTTCTCCTGAGCCCGGCCTGGTCGTCACAGAGATCTGGCCTGCCGCAGCCAAGGGGAAGTTGAAGGCCATGTATATTATGGGCGAAAATCCGGTGGCAAGCAATCCTAATGCCAGCCAGGTGACGGCTGCTTTAAAGAGATTGGATTTCTTGGTGGTACAGGACATATTCATGACCGAAACGGCCAATCTGGCCCATGTAGTCCTTCCGGCGGCGAGTTTTGCGGAAAGAGATGGTACCTTCACAAACACTGAAAGGCGCGTCCAGAGGGTAAGACAGGCCCTTCCCCTGGTAGGCCAGGCCAGGCCGGACTGGCAGATCATTTGTGAACTGGCCGAAAGGATGGGCTATCCGATGGATTATCGGTCCCCTGAAGAGATCATGGAAGAAATCTCCCGTCTCACCCCGATTTATGGTGGGATTCACTATGATCGTTTGGAAAAAGACGGCCTCCAGTGGCCTTGTCCGACGCGAGATCATCCTGGGACACCAATCCTTCACAAGGGCCGGTTTACCCGGGGCAAGGGGCTATTTCATCCCGTTGAATTTATCCCTCCCCGCGAACTGCCGGATGAAATCTACCCCTTTATCCTCTCGACAGGGCGCGTATTGCACCACTACAACAGCGGCACCATGACCAGAAAGGTTCCTGGCCTACAGGTCCTTTACCCTGAGCCGTTGTTGGAGATCCATCCGAAAGACGCTCAAGAATTCGGTATTGAAGAAAGGTCAATGGTCAAGGTTTCCTCTCGCCGTGGCGAACTGGTGGCCAGGGTCGAGCTTACAAGGAGATGTCCCGAACGGGTTGTTTTTATACCTTTTCACTTCCGAAGAGCGGCCGCAAATCTTCTGACCATTGATGCCCTGGATGCTGTCTCAAAGATACCCGAATACAAGGTTTGCGCGGTTAAAGTCGAACCAGAGACAGGGATTGGGGCGGTCAAGAATTTTTCGCGATAGCGTCCCGGCGCCCTATTGAGGATTTTTGGTTTGGGATCTTAATTGCACAATCCGCAATTCCAAATTGAATATCTATCTATGGAAAAAACGCGCTTGACGATCAAAGCCAGTCCCTGTCAGGTCTTCAGATCCGTCTGTCATAAACCGGGCGCCATCTTTTTAGAAACTCAGAAGCCTTCCTTTACCAACCGATATTCCTTTATTGCCTGGAAGCCGGAAAAGGTCCTTAGCGGAGATATCACGGACCTTAAGAAGGATGATTTCTTTGGTTTCATATCATCCAATGCACAAGTCTACTTTGTAGCCGGTTACATAGGGTACGAAGCCTGTCAGTGGATAGAAGACCTGCCCAAGCCTGGCGGCAAGGACAGAGCACTTCCTGACATCTACCTTGGGGCCTACCCTCAAGTCCTCGTATTTGATCATTTCCAAAAGAGCTGGTCCTGCTGGCACAGAGACGGACGCCCTACCCTGCCTGCCCCTCGTTATGAAAACAGCCGACCCTGTACGGGCAAAATAATAGGATTCAATCAGAGCAAAGCCACCTATCTTGAAAATGTCCGCCACGTACTCGATCATATAAGGGAAGGAGATGTTTATCAAATCAACTACACCCAGAGGGTCTATTTCACCTGCCGGGGAGACATCTTTGATCTGTACTTGCACTTGAGGGAGATCCAGCCGGTAGCCTATGCGGCCTTCATCAACTTGGGAGATGGTCTGGTTATTTCCGGAAGCCCGGAACTTTTTTTGCGCCTCAAAAAAAATAAGATCTTGAGCAAGCCGATGAAGGGAACGAGAAGAAGATCGAGTAATGCCTCTACAGACAGGAGATTGCGGCAGGAACTCAAAAAAAGCGAAAAAGACAGGGCTGAAAACACCATGATCGTAGATCTCATGAGAAACGATTTGGGAAGGTTCTCCGAATTCGGTTCTGTGGAGGTGCCCAGACTGTATGTCGTGGAGGCCTACGACACCGTCTATCAAATGGTTTCTTACGTGAGTGGCAGGGTTAAGAATGACACTTCGATGTCCGACATCATCCGCGCGACCTTTCCGCCAGGCTCTATTACGGGCGCCCCTAAGAAAAGGACCATGGAGATCATTTATGAACTGGAACCCCATCAACGAGGCGTGTATTGTGGAACAATTGGGTATTTTTTCCAGGATAGAATGACCCTGAACGTAGCGATTCGAACTCTTGAACTATGGAACGGACGGGGTGTCCTCGGGGTGGGAGGGGGTATCGTGGCTGATTCAGACCCTGAAGGAGAATATGAGGAGAGTATCCTCAAGGCAAAAGCTTCCATGATGGCACTTGGAATTGAATTATAGATGAAAAACCGAACCCTCTTTTTTGGTGAAGGCCTCTTTGAGACGTTTCGGGTCTATACAGGCAGAAAGGTCGCCTTTGTAGAGGATCATTTGGACCGCATGGCCGACGGGTGCCGCTTTTTCGCCCTCCCCTTCTCCAGAAAAAAAGCTATGGATGCATTGAGACTGGCCCTAAAGGAAATTCCAGCCGACACAGAGGCCCGCCTTCGGCTAAACCTCATCTCTTATGGAGACTACCGTGTGGAGAAGACCGCCTTTGAGACAACGTGGGAACCCTTGCACGGGATCCGGGCCTGGCAGGATTCAGGCGTAAAGCTGGCCTTGGCCCCTTTTCAAAGATTTTCTCAGTCTCATTTGGTAAGGTTCAAGACAACTTCCTACCTGGAAAACATCTTTGTTTTCACATGGGCCAGAACCAACGGATTCTTCGACGCCCTGTTCACCAATGAGCACGGCGAGATTACTGAGGGGAGTGTCAGTAACGTGTTCTTCTTGAACAAAGGGGGGATCATTACACCGCCGGCAGATGCAGGACTCCTTCCGGGCGTCACCCGCAAGCAGATCATCAAGGTCGCCCGGACGATTGGCCTTTCCCTGACCGAATCCACGGTCAGGACTGCGGACTTGAATCGATTTAATGGTGCCTTTGTCACCAATTCGGTCATTGAGGTCTTGCCGGTGTGTGCTGTGGGCGATACAGACTACGGCATCACGGAGATGATTGAGACACTCCGGGAGGGATATCGAAAACGTGTGCAAGCCTTTCTGCCTCGCTAAGACAATATTGAGTTCCTCTACAGATGGGAATACATCGAGCCTATGCCTGAGTATGAGCGCGAGGAGACAGGCAACAGCCTAAGACCTGGAGGAAATTGGTTGTTTAGACCGATCGTCCTGGAGCTGCCCATCCTTGTGAGCTTTCTCTATGCATGGCAAGTCACGCTCTTCTTTTTGTTTGGTTTCTTGCCAGAACCTTGTGGTTTGTTCGGCAAAGCGGAGACGCATATCATAGTCATGATCAGTGTTGTTGTGTTCTTTCATATCATTAAACCGTTTTCTAGCCAGCGGGAATGTTGTTGCAAAGGTCTTTTATGATTCTCTGGGCATGATAGCTCTGTCGTTTATCATCAAGCAAAGTTACAGTGCTATTGCCGGAGCCTGACCACACTAATTGACCTGTGTAGCCGTCGTAGATTTTTATGGTAATCCCGACACCACCGTCATTCCGAAAGGCTATGAATTCACGCCACTCCGTGATGGAACCTGTCACAAAACAATCGACCGCCAACAGCTGACGCACTTTGTCGAGATTGGTTCCTACCGGGAACTCGCTTATTTCAAGATTGCGCTCCTCAAAGATCGCTTGCACGCGGGCACGCTCTACCACGTCCCATCCTTTTTTCAGGAGCTGCGTGGCAACAATATCAGCCACGCCTTCACAGATGCCGGATGCTTGTTCCTTCGGCACTTCAGGTGGAGGAGCAAATGGCAGGACAGCCGCCCGTTTGAATCGAGAAAATTTTGCATCTTGTTTGACATAATGATCAGTGCTCATGCATCCAACAAAAACCCCAAGGCAGATAACAAGGTACGTTGAACGGGTAACAGTCTTAAATTTCAACATTTCAGCGGTCTCCTTCATTTCAGGCATTATCGGCATCTGAGCTGAAAAACTTAAAAGCGTTCACAGGTTCAGAGTTCACCCCGTTAAATTTCCCGAAGGGAACCCTGAACCCGAGGGGTATTTCTGGATCAAAAAATCAAGGGGATTGCGACATGGGAAGGAAAAACCTCACGCTATTTCCCACGCCATCCTGGACTTCCAATTCAATTCTGCCATTGTGAGCCTCTATGATTTTTCGTGCCATAGGAAGACCCAGGCCGACGCTAAAGGTCTTGGTGGAAGGATTCGATTCCTCTAAGGCATCTCGTATGTCATCCGGCATGGGCCGCCCGTTGTCAGAAATGCCGATGCATACTTGTCTGGTTTGCCGGAAGGGTTGAACGGTCACGGCTACAGCGCCACCGTCTTGACCAATCATGCCAATGGCGTTCTTCACAAGCTGTCGCAAGACCCTGGAAATTCCGTCCGTGTCCACAGGGACCCGGACCGGTTCTTCAGGAAAATCCCTGACCACGTCGATGCCTTTCTCGCGGAAGAGATCTCGAAATTCATCAAGGATCTTGTCTGTTACTCTAACAAGGTCTTTCTCGGCAAAGGCGGGCTCGTAAGCTCGTGTATATTCCAGGATCTCCTTTAAGATGCGCTCCAGCCGTATAGACTCTTCGGCAATGATTTTGGCATATTGCCTGCCATGATCTTCTGCGCCAGCCTGGTGTGCCAGCCTCCTGGCAAAGCCCCCGATGGCAAGCAGTGGGTTGCGAATCTCGTGGGCCACCGCGTCCAGAGTGTTTTGAAGGATATCTCTGCGGCTTTGGCTCATTTCCTCAGATATCCGGTTCAGTGATCGGTCATACTGACCCACCTGGTCCAAAAGCCCCTGAAGGGAGGTGTCCATGGAGACGTTTATCCGACCGAGGGCCTGATTTGCGTTTTCCATTACCCTTACTATGTCGGTCTGTGAATCAACCTCGACAAGGAGTTGCTCGGCCAAGTCTTCAACCTTATCAAAGGCCTCTGATAGAATGACGTTCACCCCCTGGGGTTCCAACTTCAGGAGGTCTTGAGCCAGCCTTTGCAGCTCATGCAAATCCGCGGTTTGACCGAATACGATTTCCGTTGCTCTCCTTGCCAGCTCCACCACCCTGCACAGGATCGGCTTGTCTGGCTCAATGGCCCCAGACCCGAAATAACTCTGGCTATCCACCAGATTGGCTGAAAACCGCCAGCGTCGCACAATGAGGCTCCCTACCTCCCTGTGGTTGACACCCAGGTTTTCCTCCTCCCAGGAAACGGCCTTTTCCAGGGGCAGGTTCCCGCCAGGAAAGCTCTTCCTCATCTCCTCGGGACAAGCCGTCTGATAAAGCAAAAGCATGCCAAGTTCCAGGATCAAGCCCGCCACAAAGGCTTCTTCCGGATCAAGGCTGCGTGGCTGCGCGCACTGGGCAAAATCATGTGCAATTAGCGCTCGATACAAAGAGGTCTTCCAGAAATGATTGTAGTCCATGCCCTCTGTCCCGCCCATGGGAAATGTGTCCCGCAGAGAAAGCGTTAAACCCATGATGCGCACCCTCTTGAAACCTAGCAGGACAACTGCCTGGGAGATAGAGGTGACCGGCTGTGGCCGAGCAAAAAAAGCGCTGCCAACTAATCTCAGAAGCCGCGTAGCCAGACCAGGGTCCTGTTCAATGATTGCGGCCAAATCCCGTGCAGAGCTCCGGTCGTCCGCAGCGAGTTCAACCAACTTGATGACAAGAGGCGATAGCGAGGGAAGGCCCTGACTGTCCAGAATCCTCTTGAGCAACTTTGCTTTTTCACGATTTTTCATGGCAAAAAACCTACCAGAATGGGTCTAGTTTGACAATGGGCTATTTGACCCATGCAGCACAGAAAAGAATCTTGAAATGCGATAATAGCACCTTAGGGCCAGCCCGAAAGTTAGGTTTCAATATTGTAATTGCGATGAAG
>DAOUWN010000027.1 GCA_030667105.1 Deltaproteobacteria bacterium | reverse complement strand
TGTAGCTTCCTGAATCGCAGGTGTGGCAGGGACAGGACCGGCGACGGAGCTGAAGGCATCACGAACGTCTTGGTCGGCCTGGTGGAACTTGGCTGAGCTTGGCTGAGCTTGGCTGAGCTTGGCTGAGCATTGAGGGTTCAGGAAATAAGAAAAAATTTCTAAGAAAACTTGACGGCTTCGCCTAATTGGTGTATAGGCCACAACGAAAAAGAAAAGAGGGCCAAAACATCGTTTTGGATGTGAAACTTAGTGTAATAACTAGAAGAAAGGAGGATTGACCTTATGTTTACGCCGACAGTGGATAAAGACAAGTGCACGGGCTGTGGAGAGTGTGTTGAAGTCTGCCCTACAGAAGTCTTCGAGCTCCAAGACGAGAAATCCGAGCCCGTGAACGCAGATGAGTGTTTAGGTTGTGAAAGCTGCGTTGAGGTTTGTGAGGCCGAGGCAATTACTGTAGAAGAAATATAATGTAAAGTAGACGGCTCATATCTCGTCCTTGATACGGCAAGAAATCGACTGCAAGCCCTCCCGCCCTCACGGGCGGGAGGGCTGCTCTTTGCAGGCTTGCGCAACCCATCACCTCAACTATCCGATTGAGCCTTAGGTTATCCCCTCTCTTTAATTGTGTTGTAAAGACTTATCCCGCAGGAGACGTACAACTATGGATGAAAAACCTATTGCCCGCTGCGAAGCCAATGGCGTTGATGCCCATGAGTATCCCTTTTACGTAAAGCCTGCTCATGGCATGGAACCGGCCTATGTTTTTCTGGAGGACCATGTTTACAATTTCAATAGGGAGGAGACGGAAGAAATGATGGCTCACCTTATTCGCGTTGAGAGTGAAAAGGACTTGGAGGATCTTGGATACAAAAAGAACGAAGAGGGGATCTATATCTTGTCACCACTTGAAAAACCCTGGTTGCACGGAGGAGAATCATGATTCAAAAAATCGGAGTTGTGGGAGCGGGCCAGATGGGCGCAGGGATCGCCCAGGTGGCTGCCATGAACGGACTATCTGTGATTATGAATGACATAGAAAACGCCTTTCTGGACCGCGGCATGAAGAGTATTGAGAAGAGCCTGTCGAGCCTCCTGAGAAAAGACCGCATCAGTGAAGACGAAAAGAAAGCAGCTCTCGGACGGATACAAACCACGATTGAAATTAGCGCCATGGAAAATGCGGATTTTGTCGTGGAAGCCGTGATTGAAAACGAAGCCCTAAAATTGGATATTTTCAAGCAATTGGACGAGATCTGCACGCCGGGTTGTATCTTGGCAAGCAATACATCTTCCATTCCGATCACACGCATTGCGGCTGCCACGAAACGACCCCCTGAGGTCATTGGAATGCATTTCATGAATCCCGTGCCTATCATGAAATTGGTTGAAATCATCCGGGGACTTGCCACATCTGAAGAGACCTTTGAAACCACCAAAGATCTGGCTGTCAGGCTCAAAAAAGCGCCGGTTGCAGCCAATGACTTTCCAGGCTTCATATCCAATCGCATCCTCCTGCCCATGATCAATGAGGCCATCTTTGCCTTGTATGAAGGTGTGGGAACAGCCGAAGCCATTGACTCGGTCATGAAGCTGGGCATGAATCATCCAATGGGACCCCTGGCTCTGGCAGATTTGATAGGTCTCGACACGTGCCTGTCTATCCTCGAAGTCCTTCACAATGGCTTTGGAGATTCCAAATACCGACCCTGTCCTCTTCTCAAGAAATACGTGGATGCCGGATATCTGGGCCGCAAAACAGGCCGAGGATTTTACGCATATTGACCCTATGACTTACCCTGAAATGGCCCACGTGAGGCAGAGACTCCACGCGAAGAAGGCTGAAAATATTCCTGCCGCAGTGGAGACAGAACTCCAATGCCTTGTGCCAAAGATATCGTCAAGACCCGGGGAGTCTGTAGCCATTGGCGTGGGAAGTCGAAGCATCAGCCAGATTTCCCTCATTGTGTATCAATGCGTGAGGTTCCTCAAGGAGCGAGGCCTGGAGCCATTCATTGTTCCTGCCATGGGAAGCCACGGAGGCAATACAACAGAAGGGGAGATCTCGGTTCTGACAAATCTGGGCATCACAGAGTCGTCCATGGGTGTGCCCATAAATGCCGGAGTTGATGTTGTCGAGATCGGCAAGCTGGATATCGGCATGCCTCTGGTCATGGACAGGCGTGCAGCCGAGGCTGATCACATTGTCGTAATCAACAGGGTGAAACCTCACACAAAATTTGACGGCTACATTGAGAGTGGCCTCACCAAGATACTCACCATAGGACTGAGCAAGGGGCAAGGGGCTGCCCTCTACCACCGCGCCGCAGTGCACAATACTTTTGACATCTTACAAGATGCGGCGCGTCACATACTCAAAACCAAATCCGTCCTTTTTGGGCTTGCCATAGTGGAAGACGGCTACAAGGATGTGGCCCGAACCTGTGCTGTAGAACCAATGAACTGGTTTGAAGCAGAACATGCCTTGCTGGAAGATGCCCGCTTCATGATGCCCCGCATCCCTTTTGACCCAATCGACATACTGATCATTGATGAAATGGGCAAGGACATCAGCGGTATTGGCATTGACTCCAACGTAACCGGCAGGCATCGGGATATCGTGGGTGACTTCTTCAAGGCCCCTCACGTGAAACGGATATTTGTGAGAGACTTGAGTCCGGAAACAAACGGAAACGGCAATGGAATCGGGTTGGCAGACTTTACAACCCAGCGCCTCGTGGACGCCCTGGATCTTGAAAAGACTTATGTGAATGCCCTGACCGCCATCTCTCCTGAAAAGGCAGCAATTCCCATGCACTTTGAGACAGATCGCCAATGCCTGGAAAGCTGCCTCAAGACGATCGGCCAGGTAAAGCCCGAAAAAGCCAGGATCGTTCGTATCAAGAACACCCTGGCCCTTGACAAATTGCTGGTGTCACGGGCCCTTGAAGAAGAAGTCGTGTCTAATCCCGATCTCAGCATGGTGAGCTCATGGGAGCCCATTGCCTTTGACGAAAAACACAACCTGGCGTAACCAATCACCAACTAGCGATAGAACCGGCCGTATACGGCAGCGCCCTGGGATTACTCATAATCTAACAAGATGTATTATTGTATGTTCCCAACAGCATTCGGATATGCTGCAATCCTGCTTGAAAAAGAGCCTTTCCTTGTCAAACGGGTTCTTCTGCCTCACAGCAAAAAGAGCCTCATAAAAAAACAGATACTGGGCACAGATCCTGCCACGGCGGCGCGCGCGCGAGAGGTCCATAATCTCTGCCAGGATATTCAGGCCTATTTTAACGGTTCTCCTTTGGAGCCTCCCTGGAGACTCCTGGACCTGAGTAGCCTCACGCCTTTACAACGGTTAGCGTTGGAAGCTGTAAGCGCTGTTCCCCGTGGATCAACTCAGACCTATGGTCAAATAGCCGAACAGATTGGCCGGCCGCGAGCCTGCCGATTTGTGGGAAGCACGCTTGCCCGCAATCCCTTCCCAGTGATCATCCCGTGTCACCGCATCGTTCGGGCGAACGGCTCACCCGGAGGGTTTTCGGGCGGCACAGAGCTGAAGAGGCGCATGCTGGCTCTGGAAAAAACCAACGGCATTATGGCACAATAATTGCTTATAACTCCTTATGAAAAGAGGTTGAAGTTTTCTCCTCCTTCCCTTCCTTCATACCTCCTTTTTGGCCCTGTTAGGAAAGGCCGCTAACAGGGCCTTTTTTTGTTCGGCAAATTTGAAGCCGTGTCGTGTCAAATTGTTGACGCAACCTTGCTCATTTGACAGGGTTTTTGCTGGGGCTGTGCGGGCCTTGTTCAATTGACGGATCCCTGCCGCCCTGTATCGCCTTTGCCCACACTCCCTTTTCTACCGGCCTTTAGGTCGAAATTCATTGCAGTGTGTTCCCCTTGGCACTCCTATTGCAGAAAAAACAGGCAAAACGGGAAAAGCACAAATCAATAGAAGCAATGAAACAGATGGACAATAAATTTGTATCCACCCAAGAGTTGGGCTCGTTGCTGGGGGTCACTCGCCAGACCATCCGAAACTGGATCAAGAAAGGCCATATCAGGGCCTATCACATAGGCCAGAACCTGAAGGTCCCTGTCCGGGAAGCGGTCAGGATATTGGTCCATTATGAACTGCCCATCCCTGAATGGTTGAGCAATGAAGATCTTGCACGTTCAGGGCAGTCAGCGAGTAACCGGCAAGGCCATGGAAGTTTCTCGTGGCCGGAAAACGGATCCACCAAATCGGCCTTCCATGAACAAGCTCCGCTCTCTGGCGCCCAGGAAACTAATAACCGCTGGAGGCAGGAGGCGCACGATGACCTATAGGCGGCGCGGGAGGAGTCCGCGGAAAATACTCCTAATGCGGATCATTTTGCCATCCATGTTGAGCATTGTCTTGTTCATCTCCGCCATCTTCTTGATTGTCCTGCCAACCCTGGAAAAAAGTATCATGGAGCGAAAACGCGAGATGATCCGGCAGTTGACCGAAGCGGCGTGGAGTTCATTCTCCATTTGTGAATCTGAGCAAAAAGCGGGTCGTTTGACGCGCGAAGAGGCACAGGTACGAGCCACAGAGCTTATTCGAAACATAAGATACGGCCCTGACATGAAAGACTATTTTTGGATCAACGACATGTATCCCCGCATGATCATGCATCCTTATCGCCCGGACCTTGATGGCAAGGACTTGATGGATTTTTCCGACCCCAACGGCAAGCATCTTTTTGTGGCCTTTGTCAATGCTGTCAGAGACACAGGGGCTGGATACGTTGACTACATGTGGCAATGGAAAGACGACCCTGACCGAATTGTGCCTAAGCTGTCATACGTAAAAAAATATGAACCATGGGGCTGGATCATTGGCACGGGCATCTATCTTGAAGATGTTCGGACCGAGATCGCATCGATTACCCGAAAACTGACACTGGTATCCTTTGCGATCCTGGCAATCATAGCGCTCTTGTCAATACACCTCGTCTGGCGCAGTTTGCAGATCGACTCAAAGCGCAAGAAAGCGGAAAAGGAACTGAGGGAAAGCGAAGAGCGTCTAAAGACCATATTAGAATCAGTGCCAATGGGAGTCGCGGTTATCGATATCGAACAACATGTGATCGTTGATGTAAACCGTGTCGGAGCACAGATGGTAGGGGCCCCCAAAGAACAGATTGTTGGCCGGGTCTGTCACCAGCACATATGCCCCGCAGAGGTCGGACAATGCCCCGTCACCGATCTCGGAGAAACTCTGGACAAGTCAGAAAGAGTTCTGCTTACAGCAAAGGGAGATGCCTTGCCGATTCTTAAGACTGCGATTCCCGTCACGCTGGACGGTCGAGAACACATCATCGATTGCTTCATGGACATCTCAGATCAGAAACGCACCCAGGAGGCTTTGCTGAGAAGCGAGAAAAACTACAGGAATCTTTTCAATAATGCCCAGGTGGGATTGTTTCGAACGAGGATCAAGGACGGCAAGGTCTTGGAAGGCAATGATCGCATCGCCAGGATGTTTGGCTATGACTCCAGCAAGGAATTTGTGGCCGAGTATGTCACATCAGAACATTACGCGGACCCTGGAACCCGTGAACGGATGCTGGCCATTCTCAAGGCAACCGGGAAGGTCAACAATTTCGAGGCACGTTTCACGCGAAAAGACGGCTCTGTCTTCTGGGCCCGCTACACGGGCCGGGTCTATCCGGAAGACGGCTACATCGAAGGGGTTGCAACTGATATCACCGAAGAAAAGCGCGCTGAAGAACGTCTCAACGTGCATGTAAAGGAGTTGTCGCTAGCCAGGGAAGCCTCACGGATGGCCCTGAAGAACGCTGAGTCTGAAAGAGACAAGTCGGAGAAGGCGCTTGCCGAGGTCTCTGAGGCAAAACGGCGCCTTGAGGTCCTGCTCTCTGACTCCGTAGCCAGGGAAAAACGCATGGTGGAACTGAAGCAAGAAGTAAACGATCTGTTGAGCACTCTCCAAGAAGAACCCAAATACGAGGCACCACAACGGGTGGCGAATCTCCTCTCCGGAAGCACGCACACTCAAGCCTGATCCCAAGGAGGAAAACATGTCCACAACGCTTTACTGGTTGCAATGCGGAGGATGCGGAGTAGACAGCATGTCACTGCTTGGTCTGGAGTCGCCGGACCTTATTGAGCTTCTCAGGCTCCTCGACATTGAGGTACTCTGGCATCCGTCGCTCTCAAACGGCAGTCCGTCTGAACATCAGAAACTGACCGAAAGGATGCTTTCCGGCCACCAACAGTTGGACATCCTTTGTATAGAGGGCGCCATTATCCGTGGACCCGGTGGCACAGGCATGTACGACACGGTTAGAGGCAAACCCAAGAAAGACCTTGTTGCCGGGCTGGCGAAGCGGGCCAGGTTTGTTGTTGCCGTAGGCACATGTGCAAGCTTCGGAGGCATCGGCGCGGACGGAGAGGTAGAAGCCACAGGGACCCAGTACCACAAGTGGGACAAAGGTGGATTTCTTGGAGAGTCCTTTACGACACAAGGCGGGCTCCCGGTAATAAACCTGCCCGGATGCCCATGCCATTGTGACGTTGTGGCCGGGATCTTGACCGCGCTCATCTCTGGTTATCCCGTCCCCCTCAGTCAATTCAACGCGCCGTTGGAGTGGTACGGTATGCTGGTCCACCAAGGCTGCACTCGCAACGAGTATCACGAATACCGGGTAGAAGAGCACGATTTCGGGGAAGTAGGGTGCCTCTTCTTTCACATGGGTTGCCACGGCCCCCTGGCTTACGGCCCATGCAACAAGATACTCTGGAACCAACGCAGCTCCAAAACGAGAGTCGGCGTGCCTTGCTTTGGGTGCACCAGGCCCGACTTTCCTCAATCCTATCCGTTTTATGAAACGCAAAACATCGAGGGGATTCCCCTGCAACTGCCGGACGGTGTGGACCGGGCCCACTATCTGGCTTACAAGGGTATGGCCGCAGCCGCAGCTCCGAAAAGGTTGAAAGAAAGAAAAACAAAGATATAGGGAACTAGGGGACAAGAGATGTCAGAAAAAATAAAAATGAGCGTTCCGTTGAACCGCGTTGAGGGCGACCTGGAGATTCGCGTGGAAATTGACGGTGGCATCGTCTCAGACGCATGGAGTTCAGGGACCATGTTTCGCGGATTCGAGAATACTCTTGTCGGGCGAGGCCCTCTGGACGGACTGGTAATTACGCCCCGCGTCTGCGGCATTTGCGGCACAGCCCACCTGACGGCCGCTGCCCTGGCTCTTGATATGATCTCGGGCGCTGAGGCTCCTCCAGGCGCTGTGAAGGTCCGGAATCTGGCCCTCATGACTGAAACCCTTCAAAGCGACATACGCCACGGTCTTCTGATGTTTGCCGCGGACTTTGCTAATCCTGCTTACAAAGAATGCTCTCTTTTTCGCGAGGCCGTGCGCCGATATGAGCCATTCAAAGGTGAGACAGTCATTGAGGTCATAAAAGAGACAAAAAAAGTCATTGAGATCATCGCAATTCTCGGGGGACAGTGGCCGCACTCTTCGTACATGGTTCCGGGAGGCATCGCGTCCATGCCGAGCACTGGCGACCTTCTGCAATGCCGGCACTTCCTCAGGCGTTATCGAAATTGGTACGAGAAACAAGTCCTCGGCTGTAGCCTGGAACGTTGGTTGGAAGTCAAGAGCTGCTCAGATCTGGATATGTGGCTTGAAGAAAAGGACTCGCACCGAGAGGGTGACCTCGGTTTCTACATCCGCTTTGCCCGGGAAATCGGTCTTGACAAGATCGGACAAGGACATGGCAATTTCATTAGCTATGGATCACTTCCACTGCCAAAGCACACGGAAATATGCGGTCCAAGAGAAGGTGGTTGTCTTGTTCCCGCGGGATTCGCCAAGGGCACGGAGGTAATCCCCTTTGAGCAGGAGAGGGTAACCGAACACGTGGCCCATTCGTGGTTTGAGGATTATGATGGCGGCAAGCATCCCTTTGACGGAGAAACGCGCCCCTATGCCAGCGGACAGGAAAGCAAGAAATACTCCTGGGCCAAAGCGCCACGCTACGATGGTTTTCCGGCCGAAACAGGTCCGCTGGCTGAAATGATTATCGCCGAGCATCCGCTTTTTGCAGATTTGGTGGGCAGGGACGGTCCAAGTGTCTTTGCCCGGGAGCTTGCCCGTCTTGTCAGGCCTGCCCAAACCATACCGGCCATGGAAGTCTGGCTGTCGGAACTGGCGGGCGTCGAGCATTTCTATGCATCCCCGGACATAATCACCGATGGCCACGGTTTCGGGCTGACCCAGGCAACTCGCGGAGCGCTCGGACATTGGGTGATGATAGCTAACGGACGAATCGAGCACTATCAGATTATTACTCCTACGGCCTGGCATGCATCACCTCGTGATTCCAACGAAATAAGAGGCCCCTGGGAAGAAGCCCTCATTGGCACGAGAATCAAGGATCTATCCAATCCCGTTGAACTGGGACATGTGGTGAGATCATTCGATGCCTGTCTCGTTTGCACTGTCCACACCATCAGGGGAGGGCGTAACATGGCGCGTTACAAATTATAAGATCGCTTCGCGATCTTATGCGGCGCGGCTTTGCCGCTTAGAAAAGGCAAATTGCCACACCATCAAGTTAGGAACCATAAGCAGAACCGATGAATACAAACGTAGCAAAGGAATCAACGACCGAACTCCTGGAAGAAAACGCCCTGTTGAGACAGGAGGTTCGGGTCGCACGGCGGGCGTCGGACATCACGGCTGAGCTTGTTGTGCAACAATTGGCGAAAACCGAGGAAGTTCTGAGGCGGCTCGAAGAAAAGGCATTTGCTGAAAAGGAGTTGAGGGACAAATTAGCCGAAAAACTCGGGGAGGCTGCGGAGCGCGAACAGGAGCTTGGCACGGAAAGAGAACGGCTTGAGGGTATGCAAATATCAGCCATCAATATGATGGAGGACATGGACAAAGCGCACAAAGCCGTCGAAGCGGCCAGGCAGGAACTGGAAACCACAAACAAGCAACTCCAGGAAGCCATAATAAGAGCCAATAAGATGGCTGAGCAAGCAAAAATAGCAAGCACGGCCAAGAGCGAATTTCTGGCCAACATGAGCCACGAGATTCGTACTCCCATGAACGCAGTCGTCGGTTTTACTGATATCTTGGTCGATTCAGGCCTGAATGAAGAACAGGCTGAGTACGCAAGAATCATAAAACATAGCAGTGATTCCCTGCTCGTTTTGATCAACGATACACTCGACTTCTCCAAGATAGAGGCAGGCCAATTGGAACTTGAATCCATCGACTTTGACCCGGAAGTGACTGCTTTCGACGTCTGCCAATTGATTCACCCGAAGCTTGCAGACAAGTCTGTTGAGCTACTCTGCCGCATTGGCGACGAAGTTCCTGCCTACGTCACTGGAGATCCGCATCGGCTTCGACAGGTCATGTTAAACCTGGTGGGAAACGCGGCCAAGTTCACCGAGCAAGGGGAGATAGAGCTTTGCCTTGACGTTGAAGAAAAACAGGAGGACCGGATAAAACTCCATATGAGTGTCAGGGACACGGGCATAGGCATCCAGCAGGACAAGTTGGAAACGATCTTTGAAGCCTTCACCCAGAGCGACGGTTCAATGACGAGAACATATGGTGGAACAGGTCTGGGCTTGTCCATCTGCAGCCAACTCGCAAGGCTTATGAACGGAGAGATCTGGGTGGTGAGCCCTGCGGATTCCGGATTCCGGATTGCGGATTGCGGATCTAATGGAAATTCCGAAATCCGAAATCCGTGCTGTTTTCAAGGCGTGAGCCGCAAATCCGAAATCGGTGGCCCCGGGAGCACCTTTCACTTCACGGCCTGGTTGAGAAAAGCCAAAAAGAAGAGGCCCAAAAGCCTCTCCCGCGTATCGCTGGCCGGCAAGAAGGTCCTCATTGTTGACGACAACAGAAACAACCTGGATATCTTAGCGCACATTGCAGAATCCGTCGGCATGCGCGTTGTTGCACTCTCAAGGGGCGAAGAGGCCGTGCCAACCATGAAAAACGCTTCGGTTTCCGGCGATCCTTTTGACCTTTGCGTAATAAGCATTCAAATGCCCACAACAAGCGGCTATGACATAGGAAGACAAATTCGAGATCTACAGTCACAGGTCTCCCATATCCCTTTGCTTGCCATTTCTGCCTCAATAGAGCGTGATGCAAAGAGATGCCTGGAAACCGGCTTTGACGGATTCTTACCCAAGCCTGTTCAACGGCAGAAAATCTTGGACATGATGGAAACCCTTCTTAAGGAAGATACAAACGACGTGGCAGCGACAAAACGCGATTCAATTGTAACTCGACATTCCATGCTTGAAGAGGCCAAGCATTCGGTTCGTATTCTGCTTGTTGATGACAACCAGGTCAACCGGAACCTGGCAAAGATAATGTTGACTAAGGCAGGATACCAAGTGGAACTCGCCAACAACGGGCGAGAAGCCGTTGAAATGTACACCACGGAAGCTGGTCGATTCGACTTGATATTCATGGACCTCCAGATGCCAGAGATGGACGGGTTGCAAGCAACAAAAGAGATCAGGAGACTTGAGACTCTAAACTCAGAACTTGGAACGGGTGAACCGCGCCCACAATCGCCAATCGCCAATCGCCAATCGTCAATTGCTAGGGTTCCGATCGTTGCTATGACCGCTCATGCTATGAACGAGCACCGCAAACAATGCCTTGAGGCCGGCATGGACGATTACATGTCAAAACCGATCAAGAGAGAGAAAGTCTTTGAAATTGCAAGCAAATGGGTATTCCCAAAGGAGTTTGTCGTGAACTTGAGTGAATTGGCAAGACATCTCGATTTGGAGGAAAAGGAATTTCTTGAACTGGCCGAAATCTTTCTGGAGGCAACGGCCTCTGATTTGGCCAAATTGGAGAAAGCTCTTTCCGCTGGGGCCACAGAGGAGGTACTTGAGGCAGCCCACTCCATAAAAGGCGCAGCTGGAAGCCTTGGTTTCGAAGATACGTATAGACTCGCCAAAAGAATCGAGATGAATGCCCGACAACGTGTTCTGGAAGGAACCCTGGGAGATGCCAGCTCAATAAGACAGAAACTCGCTATGATTGACAAAGCGCTTAAGGAAAATCAGGCTGGTTCGCTTGGCAATGGAACAGGCTAATTCCGAAACCGGACCAACGAGGACGAAGGCCAAAGGACGGACTCAACTCACTGGAACGTATGCCAATATGACCGGACAATCAGAAGATGACTTCCCTATATTGATAGCCGAAGACAACCCAGTCTCGCGGAGCCTCTTGGAAAAAAGCCTTAGGAAGACCGGCCACGAAGTGGTAACCGCCCAAAACGGACAAGAGGCCTTGGATGTCTTTCGTAAAACGTTTTTTCCGATGGTTTTGACCGACTGGATGATGCCGGAAATGGATGGCATTGGACTATGTCGCGCTATCAGAAATCATCTTTGCCAAGGATACGTCTACATAGTGTTTCTGACGGCCAGGGATTCCAGGGACGACATCATCACCGCCCTGGATGCAGGAGCGGACGATTATCTGACCAAGCCCTTTCATCCCGCTGAACTCATGGCTCGGCTAAACACCGGCAAACGGATTCTGAACCTTGAGAGGTCTCTGAAAAAGGCCAACGAAGATATCAAAATTCTATCCATTACAGATCCCCTTACAGGAGCTTTCAACCGCAGCTACATGACAACCCGTCTCCCTGAGGAAGTGACCAGGGCCAAAAGGTACGGGCATCCTCTGTCCCTGATTATGTGCGATATCGATCACTTCAAAAGCATCAACGATTCTTTTGGACATCTGGCAGGCGATTCAGCCTTAAGGAGTGTTGTGGATTGCATCAAGAAAACAATCCGTCATGAAATTGATTGGATGGCAAGGTTTGGCGGCGAAGTATTCATCATTGTCCTATCTGAGACAGATTCTGAGGGGGCCTTGGTTGTTGCCGAAAGATTGAGAAAATTGTTGGCCCAAATGACTCTTAGCACAGATGGCCAGGATATCGCCATCACGGCGAGTTTTGGCGTGGCTTCCTTTGATCCATCCATTGACAAGGAAAGCTCCTCAGAAGCCTTGATAAGAGAGGCGGATAACTTGCTGTACAAAGCAAAAGAAGAGGGAAGAAACAGGGTGCGTGGAAGGGGTGGAAGTGA
>DAOUWN010000251.1 GCA_030667105.1 Deltaproteobacteria bacterium | reverse complement strand
TGACCTCCTTTTTCCACGTTTCGGCGTGTTCTCATACAGCAAGTACATTGAAAACGCCGGCGGGTCTTCAGACGGCGCTGCCTTCAAGGAAAATCGTTTTGGGCAAAATTTGGGCAAAAAAGGGGCCTTTAACAAAAAAAGGACCTAACGGTCCTCGCTAAGTCCCTGAAATCACTGGCACGCCCGGCCCGACTCGAACGGGCGACCTACGGATTCGAAGTCCGGCGCTCTATCCAGCTGAGCTACGGGCGCAATAGAGATGGGGTGAGTGAAGGGACTTGAACCCTCGACAACCGGGGCCACAACCCGGTGCTCTACCATCTGAGCTACACCCACCGCAATACTAACTATTTTGATAACACACCACTCTTGAGTTTTCAAGAGCTTTCATGATGCCCTCCAAACTTATGATTGACGAGAAAATGGATTTTTTGTACATAAGGATAGCAGTTCAGAAATATTTCATCAGGTGGTTTCTTGACTAGATTCTACATCTTCGTCATTCGCCTCATGCTGGGCGCTATCTGTGCCGTTGTGTTGACTCGTTTCTTTCATCCCAGAGCCAGCATTCCGGGCGTGATGGGCCTTGCCGTCATTCTCGTCGGCTTGGCCTATGTTTTGGAGTATTATCGCAGACGAAAAAAAGGGCCATAAGGAAGGGCTCATCGTTGAAACAGATTATTCTAGGCACTGCAGGTCATGTTGACCACGGAAAGACAAGCCTGATCAAGGCCGTTACCGGTATAGATACGGACCGGCTAAAAGAGGAAAAGCTTCGGGGCATTACCATTGAATTGGGTTTTGCCTGGCTTGACCTTGCAAACGGCCAGCGCGTGGGTATTGTGGACGTGCCAGGCCACGAAAAGTTTGTGAAAAATATGGTTGCAGGCGCCACAGGGATCGATCTCGTAGCCTTGATCATTGCTGCTGATGAAGGTGTAATGCCTCAGACAAGGGAGCACCTCGACATATGCAAGCTCCTTGGTATTAAGCATGGTCTGGTTGTACTAACCAAGATCGACATGGTTGACGAAGAATGGTTGGAACTGGTAACCGATGATGTGCAGTCCTTTCTTAGAGATAGTTTCCTTGAAGACGCTCCCATAGTGCCGGTTTCGTCTCTAACCGGCAAAGGGCTCCCTGAATTCATGAAGTGCCTCGAGAGCTTGTGTGAAGATGTTCCCGAACGCTCCTCAAAGAGTTTGTTCCGCCTGCCCGTAGATCGCGTTTTTACCATGAAGGGGTTTGGCACGGTTATTACCGGGAGCCTCGTGTCCGGGAAGATCCGGGTGGGGGAAACGGTTACGATCTATCCCTCGGGCATCCAATCCAAGGTTCGCGGGATACAGGTACACAATCAGCCGGTGGACGAGGCGACGGCCGGCGTTAGAACGGCTATCAACTTTCAGGGTCTTGACCGCGCGGCCATAAACCGTGGCGATGTTCTGGCGCTGGCCAATACCCTGAAACCGAGCTATATGGTCGATGTAGACTTGGAGTATCTTGGATTTGACAAGAAACCTCTTAAAAACCGCACGAAGGTCCGATTTTATACGGGCAGTAGCGAGATAGTAGGCAATGTCATCCTTTTGGATAGAGAAGAGTTGGTTGCAGGGCAAAGTGCTGTTGCACAGTTGCGGCTCGAAGATCCTCTCTCGGTGGTGAGGGATGACCGTTTTGTCATGCGTAGCTACTCCCCCATAAGGACTATAGGGGGTGGCCGCATAATCAACCCTGTTCCCGGAAAACACAAGCGATTCAAAGAGCCGGTCATGGCAAGCCTTAGACACCTTGCTGAGATTCGTTCCAAGGAAATCATAACATACCACATAAAAGAGTCCGGCCTTCATGGCGTTCCATTTTCTGACCTCATTATCATGACGAACATTGCCGAAAAGGAGCTTGAACAGGAATTGCAACACCTGCTCTCCCAGAAGGCTGTTCTTCAGGTGGACAGGGAAAACCGCGTCTTTCTCCATGGCTCTGTTTTTGATGAGCTTCGAGAGAAGACTATCCAGATTCTTGAGACCTATCACAAGGAACATCCTCTGAAAGCGGGGATGATCAAGGAGGCGCTCAAGTCCCAGCTTCCAAGGGCGCTGGGACTGCGGACTTTCAATCTCCTGATTCAGGAACTGAGCAAGTCAGATAAGGTGGTTCAGGAGAAGGAGATAATCCGCCTTTCCGGACACAGGATCGCTTTAAAAGCTGATCAGAAAGATATCAGATACAAGATGCGAGAGGCTTACCTTAAGGGCGGCCTTCAGCCGCCATATTTCAAAGAACTTGTCGTATCCATGGGAGAAAATGCGGACCATGTGAAGGATATTCTGGGTCACATGCTTGAAGAAGGGCTGCTTGTCAAGGTAAAGGAAGGTCTTTACTTTCATAAGGATGTAATTGAGGATCTGAAGAACAAGTTGGTGGCTTTCTTGCGAGCCAATAGCGAAATTACTACACCCCAGCTCAAAGAGATAACAGGGGTGTCGCGTAAATACATGATTCCCCTAATTGAGTATTTTGACGACACGAAAGTCACACTTCGTGTGGGGGATGTCCGAAGATTGCGAGAGGGATAACATGACAGAGGATAAGGGATATATCAACGAGGCCGGCAAAGCCCAACAATCAACAGATAAGTCACACGCCTTTGGGCAGTTCCTATCTTTGCGGGTTGTTGCAGGAATTGCCTTTGGCGTGATTGTCCTTTGGGGTTTCTGGATGTTATTGGGTTTTTTTGGGGAATCGGATAAGTTGCACGTGGCTCAGACTGGAAAGAGCGAGCCGGTTCATGGCGCCGAGGAGGCCGAGGTGAGTGCTCATCATGATTCCGTTCCTTCTTCAGTTGAACATGGGGCAGTGCATGATAATGGCGGTGCTGGTGAACACGGTCCCACACCTGAACACGGTGCTTTGCAGGAGCATGTTCCTGCAACTGAGCACGGTGCTGCCCCAGAACACGATACTGCTCCGGAGCATGCTGCTCCAGCAAAGCACGGTGTTTCAGATACACATGCTGTTGCGCCTGAACACGCTGCTCCGCATGAGCCAAAGGCCGAAGGGGTTCTCTTTGTGGAGGCCACCATTGAGGTCTTGAACTATGAATTAAACCAGCGTTTCTGGGGATGGCGCTGCAATGACCTGATCAAGTTTACCGACAATGTGGAGAATATTCAACTGGGAGTACTGGAAGTCGTGCGCCGCACGACTGTGAATCTGGCGGAAAGGATTTCCCGGCATGGGGTATCAGCCGCCATTGACAAGAACCTGGAAAATGCCATGAATTGGCTTATGATTAGGCCGAGCGACTACTGGTTGCCCTCAGCAGAGGATAAGTATAACGACAGCTTGAAAGAGTTGCATAAGTATGCCGAGAAGCTTGAAAGAGGAGAAGCTCACTTCTACGTCCGCACAGATAGCCTGATCCCGCTCCTTCTCAGCTTTGCAGACCTGGCAGGGAGTTGTGATGAGAACCTGGTTAAGCAACACGAAGACGACGGCTCGCCTGTAAGTTGGTTCAAGACAGACGACTACTTCTATTATGCCAAAGGGGTTGCAATGGCTATGGCCAAGATCCTGCCCGCAGTGATGGAAGACTTCTCAGATGTCATTCACACACGGCACGGACATGATCTTCTTGACCACGCAATCCATGCCTGCCATATAGCTTCTGAGCTGGAGCCATGGCTTGTGACAGATGCCGCCCTGGACGGCGTTTTGGCCAATCACAGGGCAAACATGGCTGCGGAAATCAGCCATGCCCGGTATTTTCTTCACGCGCTGGCAAAGGCGCTATCCACGTAATAGACTTATGTG
>DAOUWN010000134.1 GCA_030667105.1 Deltaproteobacteria bacterium | reverse complement strand
TGACTGACTCGCCTCGTATGGAGACCTCCACCGTGATCGGTTGGCCATGCTCATCCTTCATGAGAGTGATGGGCATGGTGGAAATATCGTTTTCAGGATAAGCTTCCTGCTGCCAGCCGTCGGCATTCAAGTATTGTTGGAAGAAACCCTCGTGGTAAAAAAGACCGACGCCCACTATGGGAAAATTCAGATCGCTGGCAGATTTAAGGTGATCACCGGCAAGGACACCCAAGCCCCCGGAGTAGATGCGTAAGCACGCGGCCAGACCGAATTCTGCCGAAAAATAGGCAACCTTAAATCCATCTGTGCCGTGAGCTTCGGAGAACGAGGGGGGGGCAGCAGAGAGGTAACTTTCCAACTCCTCGTTGCAACGGTCCGTCTGGGCCAAAAACCCCGCGTCCTCAGCCAATTCCCCTAAACGGTCCTGGCTAATGGCCCCTAGCATATAGACGGGATTGTGTCTGGAAAAATCCCAGAGATCTCCGTCCATGCGCATGAAGAGATTGCCGATATCATGATGCCAGGTAAACCACAGATTGTGGGCGAGCTTCACTAGAGGCTGCAGCCTATCTGGAAGTTTGGCAAGCACATTGTATCTGTAAATGGCCTTCATAAGCGGTCCTCTTTCTTGATAATGGCAGAAAGCTTGGCCTTCAGTTCAGAGAGGTCATATGACTTGACTACGTAATAGTCAGCGGCCACGGATTTGACGTCTTCTCTATAGGAATCGTAGGCCGTATTGAGAATAATCGGCAAATCCGGGTGGGTATTTCGCAGTTCCTGAAGCAGATCCAGTCCGTCACAATCTTCCATCCGGAGATCCAGCACTACTGCAGACGGGCGGGCGGAAGCAATGAGTGGCAATACTTCCTTGCCCTCACCAGTTGTGATGACCTCGTAGCCTTCCTCGCCCAATTCCTCGGCACACAGTGCCCTAATGCTTTTTTCGTCATCAACAATTAATATCTTGACCATCCTGTCCCCCTTTGCTAACCCGAATAAACCGGAATTGAGAGATTTGAAATTGAGGAATTCAGGCCCGCCCTGCCCGCCCTGGAGCGACAGAAGTGGACCATGCCCACGGGAGAAAAACCCGGTCTGGGCCAGGGGCGCGACAGGAGTTCGAGAATGTCCCCGGAGGAATCCCCCGGTCTGGGCCAGGGAATTGCCTGTCGAGAGCCTCAAGGTCGAGCGAGCGAAAATCCATTAATTCCTAAATTCCTGCGATGTTTTCAAGCCGTCTAGGCGCAATCCTCAAATTCCTCAAATATTTCTGCCACAAAAAACACGAATTTCTAAGGGGCTAATCCGTCGCCAGAAGCACCCCTTCGATAAAAGGATCCAGGTTGCCATCTAACACATCGTTGACATTTCCCACCTCAAGCCCAATGCGATGATCCTTAACCATCTGGTACGGCTGAAGCGTATACGATCTGATCTGGCTTCCCCAGGCAATCTCTCCCTTTTTCTGGTAGTCGGCCTGCTTTTCCGCGGCTCTTTTCTCTTCCTCGCGTTCGTACAACCGGGATCTTAGAACCTTCATGGCAATTGCTCTGTTACGGTACTGGGAAGATTCCTGCTGGCACTGCACTACAATACCCGTTGGCAGATGGATCAGGCGAACAGCAGAACTGGTCTTGTTAACATGCTGGCCGCCGGCCCCGCTGGCGCGGAATGTCTCAACGCGCAGATCATTTTCATCTATCTCAATGACTACTTCTTCATTGATCTCCGGATAGACCGAGACTGAAGCAAATGACGTATGTCTTTTTCTGTTGGTATCAAAAGGAGACAGGCGTACCAGTCGATGAATTCCAACCTCGCCTTTGAGATACCCGTAGGCATAGAGGCCGCTGGCAATAAACGTCACGCTCTTGATTCCAGCCTCTTCCCCGGGCTGAAAATCCACGATCGTCGCACCGTATTTCTTCCGTTCGGCCCACCGAACATACATGCGAAAAAGCATCTCAGCCCAGTCCTGGGCATCGGTTCCTCCTGCACCCGCGTTGATGGAGACAATGGCATTCTTCTCATCATCCTTGCCGTGGAGCATCCGGGCAAGCGCCATCCGGTCAACAGACTCTCTCACAGTCTCAACCGTTGCCGACACTTCCCCAATAGCTGTTTTGTCACCCTCTTCTAACGCCAGGTCCAGAAGAATTGCAGCATCTTCAAGTTCATGACACAGCTTTTGCCAAGCAGTAACGGCTTCAGACAAAGCTGTTCTCTCCTTCAGAATCTCCTTTGTTTTTTCTGGCGCATCCCAGAAGCCGTTTTTGGATATGACAGCTTCAATCTCACCAAGTCGTTCTTGTTTCTTGTCTATGTCAAAGATAACCCCTAAGCTGCTCTAGTCTGTTCTGGAGAGATTCGATTTCGCCCTTTAGTTCTAGTGACATGATAATACCTCCTCTGATAAAATCGCTTCGCGATTTTATGAAATGCGGTTTCGCCGCTTCTGAATGAGAATTCCCATACAAGCTGCCAGACCAACCAAAACACAGCCTATCGCAAAAAAACTGCCATAACGCACATACACGGTCTTTTCGTCCATCATCGGCAGTAAGCGTGTTCGAACGGCCTCTTCGAACAACGGCGTTTGATCAAGAACCCTGCCTACCGGATCGATGAAGGCGCTGATCCCTGTATTGGCTGCCCTGCCGACAGCTCGACGGGTTTCAACTGCCCGAAACACGACCATGGAAAGGTGCTGGTAAGGAGCGCTTGACGTGCCAAACCAGGCATCGTTTGTGATGTTGATCAGAAGTTGAGCGCCGTTTCGCACCATTGCCCGGGATAGCTCGGCAAAAATGACCTCAAAGCAGATTAATACGCCCAGTTTTTGACCATTTAAGGAAAGCACCTGACCCTCCTTGCCCGGTTCAAAATTCCCGACAGCTTCCACGATCTTTCCCAGGAAGGGGAAAAACCTTTTCAGTGGCACGTATTCCCCATAGGGCACCAGGTGCACCTTGTCATATTTGCCCAAGACGTCGCCAGTCGGACCAAGCAAGTAGGCGCTGTTATGATAGCAAACCCCTTGCCCCTCTGTGCGAAAAGAAGGGCTGCCCAGAACAAAACAGACTTTTGAGGTACGAACCAACTCCACGACCTGATTCGTAAGAGCTTCGTCGTACAAGAAGTAAAATGGAAGAGCAGTTTCCGGCCAAACCACTAAATCTGGACGGCTTTCCAATACTCCAAGAGATAGCCTCTCGTAGCGCTTCAGGGTTTCACCTTGAAACGACTCGACCCATTTCTTAGACTGGTCAATGTTGCCCTGAACCAGGGCAACAGCTCGTTTGGGCGCTGCTCCGGCAAGCCTTTCGACTTCTGCAATACGCCAATGGCCGTAAGAAATGAAACCGGTCATTACGACACTTACGGCTAACACCAGCTTCCACGAGATGTTTCCTTTGTGGCTGATTGCATTGCCTAATTCAAAGAGCGCGGCATTGACGGCCACGATTAGGGCTGACAATCCGTACACACCTAATATATCCGAAATCTGGATGAGTTGCAACCAGTTGTATTGCGAGTACCCCAGGTTTTCCCATGGAAAGCCTGACAGAAGGAAGGCCCTGACATATTCGAGCCCTGCCCACAAAAAGGGGGCCATCCACAGATACTTTGGCGAACGGCCTCTCAGTTGACTGGTAAGCAGAGCAAAAACTGCAGGATAGAGACTCAGGTACATGACAAACAAGAGCAGTATGCTCCAACACACCACAACAGGCAACCGGCCATAGGTTTCCATGACCCCGGTAATCCAGTATAGGAGGGTCACATAGTGAGCCAGACCCGTGAAGAATCCCAGCGTGAAGCTCTCACGGGGAGACTTCGTTTTGATGGCACAGAATAGGGGGACAAAGGCGATCCACGCCAAAAATCCCCAATCGATCTTCGGAAACGAGGCAGTGAGAAGCAGCCCTGAAGTTGCTGCCAGCATGGCATCGAACACAGAGACGCCAAAAATTCGTTTTCTTCTGAGCAAAGTTGTCATATTTTATGTAGATACCTCAGAACACGTACCATTTCACCATGTATATGGAAAGGACAGATTTGCCGAAGATACTTGCAATCCATCAAGGAGCGCTTGGAGACGTGGTCCTGAGCTTTCCTGCCCTTTCAGCCTTGAGACAAGAAAAGGGGGCGGCTTTGGCCCTTCTGTGCAACAACCAGGTGGGCAAGATCGCCCAAGAGCTTGGGGTGGCAGACGCTCATTTTTCCGTTGAAAGCGCCCGTTTCTGTCGGTTGTTTTCGGACGACCTGGGTCGTGAAATCAAAGATTTCATCAATCAGTATGATACTGTTTTCTACATTGGTTTCTCAAAGGATCTGGAAAGTCACATCAAGCAGAATCATAGCGGGCAAACCTTTAGGGTGCCCCCTCGCCCCCCGGCAGGACATGAGACACATGTGGCCGCCCACATGATGACCCAAATGCAGGCCAGGGGGCTGTCGAAAAGCACTCCAGATTTGGGACTATCCTCTTTGACCACGTCCTCAATCTTTTTCCAGAAGAAAAATCTGCCTCCGGATCAAAAAAATCTGGTGATCATACATCCCGGCGCAGGGAGTCAAAGAAAACGCTGGCCCCTCGAGAACTTCATTGAAGTTGCCTATGCTATGAGAGAGATGGATTCTGCAAAAGTGGTTTTTCTTATAGGTCCGTCAGAATTAGACGTTTTCTATCATATCAAAAGCCGGGCACAAGGGCAATTTGAGGTACGTGGAGTCGAAGATCTCTCTACGGTGCTCTCTCTCACCAAGGCATGCAAGTGTTTCATCGGCAATGATTCAGGCCTGGCCCACCTTGCCGCTTTTGTGGGTCTTCCTACGGTGGCCATTTTCTGTCCTTCCAACCCCAAGCGATGGGCGCCAGTGGGTCGCGCCACAAAGGTTCTCAGGGGTGAGACAGACTGTTCTCCCTGTTTTGAGGTGGCAAAGACAAACTGCGAAACCCCCCAATGCCTGGAGGGGGTGTCAGTGGAGATGGTTCTTGAGGCTGTGAGAGATCTGCAATACCCCCAACCAAAGTGAGGCCGGAATGAGAGATCAGAACAAGGATCAATTGCTGGACAGATTCCTGGGCTCGGCCTTAGGGACCTTTGTGGGGGACGCCCTTGGGGAGCCTGTGGAGGGGTGGCCGCGCAGTGCGATCTATGGCCAATTTGGCCTCCTTGACAGCATGATCGGGGGAGAAGGACGCTACACGGATGATACCCAGATGATGATTGGGATACTGGAGACACTGGCAGAGAAAAGGGGCTTCGATCCCGCGATATGTGCCAGGAGGTTTCGAGAAAACTTCGATCCATGGCGTGGCTATGGCCGACGCATCTTCGGTGTGATGGAAAGAATCAGGCAGGGGATGCCCTGGGACCAGGTGGGCACAGACAGTTTCGGCAATGGCGCGGCCATGAGAATCGCCCCCATTGGTTGCCTTTACTACAGTGACTTGGAGGCCCTCAAAGAAAACGCCATCCTCAGCGCCCGCATCACCCACAAGCACCCGGAGGGACTGGCCGGCGCTGTAGCACAGGCCACGGCCGTGGCGCTTGCCCTTCAATACGGCCTCTCAAATGAGCCTTTAGAGCCGCTAGACTTCTTGGATAGAATTTCGGCCCAAGTAATTGATATAGACAAGGGGTTTGCTGAATCTGTCGTTCAAATCAAATCGATCCCAAGAGGTCCTATGCTTGAGGTGATTGAGGCCATTTCGGGTCAATATCGACTGGATCTCAGGGCTATCGAGTCCGTTCCCGCAGCTATCGGGGCCTTTGCTTTGACCGATACCTTTCGGGAAGCGGTCGTCCTTGCCGTAAACCTGGGCAGGGATACGGACACCCTTGGCGCCATGGCAGGCGCTATTGCCGGCGCCTTTTACGGGTACGGCCGGATTCCGGAAGTATGGCTAAACTCCCTTGAAAACGGAACCAAAGGACGCGATTATGTGATCGATTGTGTAAAGGAGCTGACGTTATCACGTCCGCACAGCTTTTAGCGTAAGTTCTCTAAGTTCAGAAAATTTTCATTGAAAGAATTTCTGCCGGTGATACAAGGACACCACCATGATTGCGATTATCGATTATGAGGCAGGCAACCTGAAGAGCGTGGAACGTGCCGTAAAGCGCTTGGGCTTTGCATGTCGCGTGACGCAACGTCGGGAAGAGATTCTGGAGAGCGAAAGGGTTATTTTCCCGGGTGTGGGGGCGGCAGGAAAGGCCATGGCTGATCTGACACATCTCGGTTTGGATAGAGTGTTGAAAGAGGAGTTCCAGGCCAATAAGCCGTTCCTGGGCATTTGTCTGGGGGCCCAAGTTATTCTGGAAAAGAGCCAGGAAAACAAGGCCCGGTGCTTGGGCCTTATCAGGGGAGAGGT
>DAOUWN010000224.1 GCA_030667105.1 Deltaproteobacteria bacterium | reverse complement strand
TTTGTCGTTTTCAAGTTGGGCGACAGATTCAATCAAACGCCTGGTGTTCTTTGGTGACCGTAAGAGATAAGCCGTTTCTTCAAGGGCTTCATAGTCCTCAAGTGACATAATGACCACAGAGTTAGATGTTTTACGTGTTACGATTATCGGCGCGCGGTCTTTACATACTTATTCCATTGTTTTTGCAAGGTTTTGCCTGGCGGCTGAATAGGTTATAGCTTCCATAAAGCACCTCCTGTACAGATTATTGTACATATAAAAATGCTGTTGTCAAGCGCATATTTGGAGCCCCAACATGCCAAGTCCGGGGTTCCGCTCCCCGCCGTTTCTGAATTCATGTCTCAGAAGTTTGATTGAATTACACTACATGGTATTATAGGTGGTGTTGGGAAGGACCGTAATGATCTTGTTCAGGCCGTACCGGGAACAGGTATCGGAGATCCGAAGACGTTTGCGCAGTTCTTCGGCAAAGTTTTTGAGCAGAGTCTGACCCGTTGTATAGCCCGCCTTTTCGTTGATGTCGTCCAAATTCTCCAGTGTTAAGATGATTAGGGAAAAGGCCGTCTGGTGGCGTTGGAGCCGGGCCATCTCTTCCCGGAATCTTTGCTCCCCTTGTGGCTGGGGGGCCATGCCGGTGAGGACGTCGTGACGGCTTTCGAGGCCTTGGACGAACTGCTGCACCTTAGGGTCAGAAACCTGTTGGATCGCTTCGGGAGTCCCCTCAAAAAGGATCCTGCCTGCTTCCAACATGGCAATGCGTTGTGAGATGTAGAAGACGTCCGGTATCTCGTGGCTGACTACCACCCCGGTGAATCCGAACTTCTTCTGATAGTCAGAGATCATACTGTGCACAGCGTTCTTGCGGATCGGATCGAGGCCGGTAGTGGGTTCGTCAAAGAGGACGGTCTCCGGGTCTGTAACGAGGGCCCTTGCCAGCGCCACCCTTTTTTTCATCCCACCTGAAAGCTGAGAGGGGTATTTCTCGTCGATCTTGTGAAGATCAAGCCTGTTCATCATGTCTTGCACAAGCCTTCGGATTTCTCCTTCCGGCAACTTGGTCCTTTCCTTCAGGGGGAGGGCAACGTTGTCAAAGACGGTCATGGAGTCGAAAAGAGCGGTGTTTTGAAACATATAGCTGAATTTTCTCTTAAGCGATTTTCGTTCTTCCTTGTTCATAATCGAAAGCGGCCGACCACTAAACAGGACTTGGCCGGAATCGGGCTCCATCAGGCCTATGACATGCTTCAGCAGCACGCTCTTACCCACCCCGCTTTTGCCAATAATGGTGGTGACCTCCCCCTGGTAGATGCTCAGGTCTGCGCCTTCCAGGATGGCTTGTTCCCCGAACTTCTTGGAGACGTTTTTGAACTCTATGAGCGGCTGTGTCATGATCCCTACAACAAAAAGGATGTAAGCACGTAGTCAACAATCAGGACAAGGACGCAGGAGATAACCACGGCCGAAGTGGTCGAAAGGCTGACGCCCTTGGCCCCGAATCCATGAGCACGAGTGTGTGTAAAGAAACCCTGAAAGCAGCAGATAGTGGCAACCACGATCGCAAATGCAATCGACTTGATGAATCCCCCTACAATATCTTCCATGAGTACGCTCGATTCGACCCGCGAAAAGTAGATGCCGGGGTTGATGCCAAGGAGGCATGAGCCTGTCACATAGCCTCCGAAAATTCCCACTACGTCAAAAAGTGCGGTCAGGAGGGGAAAGCTGATCAGGGCCGCGGCGATCCTGGGACTGACCAGGAACCTCATTGGGCTGATGTCCATGGTTTCAAGGGCATCGATTTCTTCGGAAATGCGCATAATTCCAATCTCCGCGGCAATTGCTGAGCCTGCCCGCCCGATAACCATGATGGCCGTCATTACGGGGCCGAGCTCCCGGACCAGAGATAAGGCCACTGCCGCTCCCAGCAGACCCTCGGACCCAAATTTTACCAGCGTGTAGTAGCCCTGAAGGCCAAGGACCATGCCCGTGAAGGCCGCAGTCAGGGAAACAACAAAGACCGACTTCATCCCAATGAAGTAGACCTGGTGAATGATCTTGGATATTTGAATAGGAATGGAAAAGATCAGGAGAAAACCCTTGAAAAAGAATACGGCAATCCTTCCCATCTCCTGAATCAAGAAGATGGTGAATCTGCCGAGGCCAGATATGGGCGGAGCAACTATCTCAAAAGGTGAGATCACGGGTGTCCTTCCGAAGAAAACCAAATATGGCAATCAAAGTCTCTCTTACGGCCAGCAGGAATCATGCCTTAATGTTGAGAGCAGATAATTTTTTCTTGAAATTATTGTTGACACAGATTCTGTGTTGGATACTTAGGGACAATACCAAGGAAGGTGGCGAGGCCTCTTCTGGGCGGCCTGGGGGAATTAAGGGACTCTGGCGGGATAGCCTCTTGTCTGGCGGCTTTCTGAAGCATAGAGAGGCATAGGTAGGAGAAGCGGACATGGGCATTGAAATGACACCTATAGGTTTTGTGAAGACCGATGCCGAAAAGGTTCCGCGGCATTGGACTCTTTCAGATGTGGAGGGCGCGTTGGTGGTTGAGGAGAAATACCTGGAAGGACTAAAAGACATCAGGTCCGGGCAACGAATCGTTGTGATTTTTCACTTCCACCGAAGTACAAAGTTCAGCTCACAATTTCTCAGCCAGACGCCCCCGCACCGTGGCAAGAGATTGGGTGTTTTTAGCATCTGTTCTCCGATACGCCCCAACCCTATCGGGATGTCGGTTTTGGAGGTTCTTGGGAGGGAAGAGAACGTCATTTATGTCAAGGGCCTGGATATGCAGGACGGCACACCTATCTTGGATATCAAACCCCATGTTGAAGGCAGATCAAGTTGTCCCAGTTTTGAAGGCGAACGGTCTCCCACGACCCCATAAGGGCTTGCGCGGGTTAGGTGTTTCAGGAGAGGTATCATGAAAAATTTCAGACGATCCTACTACAATGTATTTTCTCGATTTTATGACAAATTTGTGGCTCTTCATTCATCTGATGCCCAAGGAGCCCTGAGGCGATTCTTTTCAGACCAGGTGCCAGTAAAGAAAAATGAGTCTGTCCTGGATATCTGCACCGGAACAGGGTCTTTGCTACTCAACCTCAGGGAAAAGGCGGGAACTGATGGACTTGTGGTCGGGGTGGACTTTTCCGCGGGCATGCTGAGAGTTGGTCAAGAAAAAACCAGAATCTATGAGAACGTCTTTTTGCTGGCCTCTGATGTGGGCTACCTTCCCTTTGACGCAGATGTGTTTGGCGCCGTGACATGCACTCACGCCTTTTACGAATTGAAAGGAGAAACACAAGATCGTGCGCTAGCAGAAATTGCTCGTGTTCTTAAACCCGGGAGACCTTTTCTCATGATGGAACATGATATGCCTGAACGTGCTCTAATAAGATTCTTATTCTATGTTCGGCTTTTTTCCATGGGCGCCAAAAGGGCGATACACATCTTGAGACATGAAAGGCAGACTCTCGAAAAGTATTTTTCCGTGGTCGAGCAGATAGTCACTCCCACAGGTAGATCCAAAGTCATGATATGTTGGAACTGAGAAGATGATGTTGTGAGGGGGAAATCCTTGCTCAGGACGCAGGCTTGTGATAGTCTCCGACTGCAACTGCACACTGCATACTGCACCTCAACAGAGGACAGGAGGCGTATGATGGAATGGATAAATGCTGCGGTACTGATCGTAGTGATTGTTTTTACACTTCATCACAAGAAAAAGATAAAGGCTTTGGGGGACGACGTCGCTTTGCAGAAAGAAAAACTAGCCTCACAGGCAAACATGTTGGCCTCACAGAAAGATACGTTGGCCTCACAGAAAGACCTGTTGACTTCATACAAAGATGCACTGGACAGTCTCAAAGCAAGTCCCGCTGTTGGCGAACCTGCACAGCCTGGAGTCGAGGCGAAGAGTAAAGAAGATGACATTGAATTGAGACAACGAGATAACATGGCAGAAGAAAAGGCCAGGTTTGAAAAGGATGTGCAGGAAAGAACAAAAACCATGGAATGGTACGAAAAGGAATTCTCTATTGGGTTGCACGCCATCCTGGAACTGTTTCTTCACGTTCCCATTGGGACACAAAGATCGATTATAGCCAAGATGCCTGATAGTGTCATCAAGAAGGGATTCAAAAGGCTGTCAGGCAGAATCCAATGAAATCGCAAGAAAGCCTTTTGTGAACGACTTTGAGGAT
>DAOUWN010000087.1 GCA_030667105.1 Deltaproteobacteria bacterium | reverse complement strand
TTTACCGTAATAACCAATAAGCAAACCGGACGGGAGTCCTACGAGAAATGATATAAGGATTCCCACCACGACCCGGCGCAGGCTTGCGCATACCGAACCCCAGAAGTCAATATCCAACAGGAGTAAGTAAAGCGCTTTCACTGTCGGTATCGGCAAGAAACCGGAAAACTGCTCATAGCCGGGTCTGCTGAAAAGCACGTAGCCTGTCAGTGTCCACAAAAGGATCAGGATTGCCGTTCCCAAAATTCCGTACCAAACCGTCGTGCAAACAGCTCCTTTCCCGTTTGCAGTCTCCAGTTCTTTCGAGTGCTTCAAGAAATATTTTCTAATGAATCTCATAGTTCGATGATTTCTTCTCTGTCCCAGGGCCGTTCAATATCGACAGACTCAAATTTCGCAAGTCCGCCAATATCTTCAATGGCCTTTCTCACAAATGTATCATCCACAAGGTCCCTTGCCGCAAAATCCACATCCAGTTCCTTAAGAAATGCGGCATTGCCTTCCATAAGTGTTTGACCCATTTCTCCAAGTATTAGACGCGTGGCAGACGGATAAGGGTATGGCTGAAAGCCAATCCTTCCGGTGTTCCAGTCAGGATGATGAATTGCCTGGGGAAAAGCGCCTTTGCCATATGTTGAAAGGTCATATCCCCTAAAAGCCCTCAAGAGGATCTTTTCAGAAACCGGCAAGTATCTTTCTCCATCCCGGCTCAGTATGCTTGCTGCGCTGGAAAAGTTGTTCAAGGTCCACAACTGAGCCCTTACAATTGCATTGATCACCTTTTGAGCAAAAACCGGCCTTGAACCACAAAGACCCTCATTCATGACAACCACGCAACAGGGATGGTTTTTCCAGATATCTCCGGTAAAACGCATTATCCTTGCCCCTATCTTCATTTCACCGACGGCATTAAAGGGTTCTGCCACAACATACCCGTCGATTTTGTTCCCTGCCAAAGCCGCGGGCATATCAGACGGAGAGAGCACAAAGAGATTGACTTGAGTTGGGTGTAATGGAACTGATTGATCCTGGATAACAGGGTGCAGGCCGACCTTTCTTAAGCCCATTTGAAGTATTATGTTATGCATGGAATACCAGTGGGGCACAGCAATTTGTTTGCCTGCCAGATCAGCAAAGCCTCTTATGGAGGACCCGGCTTTCACAGTAATAGCGCTGCCGTTTGTATGGTTCCACGCAAGGACCTTGACCGGGACTTTGTTCTTAAACCTCATCCACACCGGTATTGGAAACAGCATATGAGTAACGTTGAATTTGCCTGTCAGAAAGGACTCTGACAAGGCTGACCAACTGCGAACCATTACCGGTCTTTCGACTTTCAACCCTTCTTCCTGAAAATACCCTCTTGCGTGAGCAATGAGTAGTGGCGTTGCATCAGTGATCGGCAAATACCCCACCCGCAGAGGATCATCGCCTGCGCTTGAATATACTCTGGTTGCCTTAAACGATACGCCTAGCGTGCCTATGGCCCATGCCGCGGCCTTTAGGAAATCTCGCCTGCTTGAAAGAAAAGCGCTCATTTCAATAACTTTGGTTCACAAACCCCTGTTTTCTTCAAAGGCCTTTTTGAACTTCTTAAGGATTCTTGTTTTAAAGTGAAAGGATGACTCATCCGTTGTTTTCCTCGGATACCTGGAATCAATATTAATAACATCCATGATCCGGGAAGGTTGACCGCCTAACAATACGATTTTGTTCCCCAGGAGAACTGCCTCATCAATATCGTGTGTGACAAAGACAACAGTGAACTCCTCACTCAGCCAGATGTTTATCAGCTCCTCCTGCAAACGAGATCTTCTGAAAGTATCGAGCGATGCAAAGGGTTCATCCAGGAGGAATATTTCGGGGTGACCTATGAGCGCCCTTGCCAGAGACACGCGACATGCCATGCCTTCTGAGAGTTCCGAAGGATGGCTCTTTTCAAAGCCTGACAGACCGATCATTTCGATGAATTCATTCACCCTGTACTCAAGGTTGTCCAATTCACCTCGAATCTTGCAGCCAAAGGCGATGTTTTCTTCCACGCTAAGCCAGGGAAGTAGGCTTGGCCGTTGGAATACCGTGGATATTGACGGGTGAGGGCCAACGACTTCTTTGTTGTCGACCCAGATTCTGCCGGAAGAAGGGGGCAGCAAGCCTGCAAGCATGCTTAGCAGAGTCGACTTGCCACATCCTGATTCTCCAAGAATTATAACAAAATCACCCTGTTCGATTGCAAGATTCATATCCCCCAAAACTCTTAGTGGCCCTCCTGTTGGAAGGTTGAAGGTTTTATTGATGTTTTCGATTCGGATTTTCATGCTGTTTCAGTATTGTCAGGTAGCTCCCGCTGGTCTGCCTGCCAACTTCGCCAAAGCGGCTGCGACGGCCGAATCGGCGGAGAGCTCGCAACCTGACCTACGACACTAATAGCAGGAACCATGCCGCAGTCAGGGATTATTTCTGAAAAAAGCTACACACTCAAGATTGCCTTGGCCTCGCCTGCTGTATAAAGAGAACCGGTAATGCACACAACATCTCCGGGGCCGGCCTCATCCATGGCAAGTGATATGGCATCTGGCAGATGGGGAATAACGACAACATCCTTTTTGATAGGGCGTAAGAAGGATGCCAGTTCGTGGGGGTCTGCAGCACGCTCGTACTGTGGTCTGGTAAGGATCATACGGTTGGCAACAGCAGCAAGGTCTCGCAACATGGGCTTCCATGCCTTGTCCTTCAGAATACCTACCACCAACATCAACCTCCGTGACGCTGCGCCGTTTTCCAGGAATCTTCTGAGGACCCTCACCGCAGACGGATTGTGGGCGCCATCCAAAAGGACGAGAGGATAATCTGACACTACCTCAAGACGCCCGGGCCAGCAGACCTCAGCAAGTCCGGTGTAGATGGCGTCATCAGGCACTTTCAGGCCCTTTTCCATAAGGAGTTCCAGGGTCCCCAGGACAAGGGCGCCATTTAAGATCTGGTGATCTCCGAAAAGTCCCACTTTGACTCGTGTCAGCACCCGTTTTGTGCTCCGGTAGGTAAAAAAGCCATCCTGGCCTTTACGGACCCTGATCTCTTTCCCAAGCCTTAGCAATGGCACGCCCTTTTCTGATGCTCTCTGCTCGATCACCTTAAGGGCGCTCTTCTGGCGCGCTCCTGTCACAACACCGGCGCCCGCCTTTATTATGCCTGCCTTTTCGGAGGCTATCCTGGCCAGAGTCTTTCCGAGGTATTCGGTGTGTTCCATGCTGATATTGGTAATGATGCAAACTTCGGGGTGCACTACATTGGTGGCATCGTATCGGCCGCCCATGCCGGTTTCAAGGACGGCCCAATCCACTTTTTTTGAGGCAAAGTGGTAAAGGGCCATGGCGGTGGCGCATTCAAAGAAGGTCGGTGGGGCTGCCTGTGTGTAGATTCTTTGAACCGCTTCGGCGGCCTCTGCGACATCCCCGTCAGATACGGGATGCCCGTTGACCTGAATGCGTTCATTGAATCGAACAAGATGAGGGGAAGTATAGAGACCTACCCTGTACCCTGCACGGGCAAGGACCGAAGACAGGAGCGCCGCAACAGAACCCTTGCCGTTTGTGCCTGCCACGTGGATGCACGAATAACCATCCTGAGGATTCCCGAGACCCCTCATAAGGCGAGATATCGTGGCCAGCCCAAGCTTAATCCCGAAACGCCTCAGGCGATAGAGGGCAGACAGGTGATCGTCAACGGAAGAGATCATGGAGACACTAGAAGTGAGCTAAAGTGAACTAACGTGCCTAAAGTTAAGTTAAAAACACCTTTTCTTTCGCCTCTAACCTCAAGCGAAGCGCTCCTCCAACCTCCAACACAATCTTCTTAGACGAAACGCAACGCAGCACATGGACCTTTTCGAGTGCCGTCAGTGTTTGAAGCTTCTCTGGCCCGTGTATACCATGGTCGCATTGGCCTCGTTGCAGGCCTCGATAGACTGGTAGTCATTAAAAGACCCGCCAGGCTGCACAACAGCGGAAATTCCTTCGCGGATGCCCACATCAACACCGTCTCTGAAGGGAAAGAAGGCATCACTCACCATGGCAGCGCCGATCAGCCCGCCCTTTTCTTGAGCTACTTTCTGATCGAATTCCCTTTTCTTTTCCTCGTCCGCAAGCTCATTGTAAGAGATCTTCAGCTCCTCAAAACAGTACCGGTCTGCCAGCTTGCGGTACGCCTTCTCTCTGGCAATCTCCGCAACACCTACCCGATCCTGTTCACCCGTGCCGATTCCGACTGTGACCTCGTTCTTGACATATATGACCGAGTTGGACGTCACCCCTGATTCCACCAGCCAGCCGAAGAGCATATCTTCATATTCCTGCTCTGTCGGCTCTCTCTTGATGCGATATGTATCTCCCTTGTATTCGCATTCTGCAAGCCTGAGATCGTCTTTGGACCGGGCCTGGGGCACAAAAGACCACTGGGCAATGATGCCGCCGTCAATTAGGCTCTTAAGCTCCACAATGCGCTCACCCACAAAAGACTGTAAACGGCCCATGTTCGAGATTCTTATGATCCGAAGGTTTTTCTTCTTGGCAAAGATATCCATGACCCCTTCCTCAAAATCAGGGGCCACCACAACTTCGGCGTACTGCCTGCTGATAGCCTCTGCCGTAGCCTTGTCCACCGGTTCGTTCAGGGCAATGCAGCCGCCAAAGGCGGCCACGCGATCGGCCATGTTGGCTTTGATATATGCCTCTTCCAGGGAATCAGCTCGCGCCACGCCGCACGGGTTGTTGTGTTTTACAATGACCACGGTCGGCCTGTCGGCAAAGTATCTCAGGATGTTCATGGAGTTGTCTGCATCCGTAAGGTTGGTCTTTCCCGGATGCTTGCCCGATTGCAGAAGTTCGACGTCAGAGGCCAGATATCGACCAGGCTGAATCGTCTGGGTCTCGCCAAGGACCAGGTTGCCGTTGGCGAGCTTATAGAGTGCGGCCTCCTGGCCCGGATTTTCACCGTACCTGAGGCCTTTTTGCACGTTATCGACCACCCAGGTCACCTTTTCGTAGAAAAGGGTCTGGCGACTGTCTCCGTCCACAAAGGAGATCTCCATGTTTGGCGGAAAGTGGTCATCCATAATGGTCCTGTACATTTTTTTTAGATCTTCAGCCATACGTATTAACCATCCATGATCTTGTAACACGTGTGAACGTCGCCAAAAGGTCTGCTTGCCAGAAAATCCGCAATGTGGCGGTCATATACTGCCGTGTGGTCAAAGGCCTTGCGGGCCAGCTCATATCGAAGTTCCAGGGAGAGCCTGCCATCATTTGCTTGCATCTCAGAACTGATCCTTGCGTAGTCTCCGGGATCTACCACGGGTGCGACACGGATAAAATTCTTGGCCGAGGCCCTGATCATGCAAGGGCCTCCGATATCGATGTTGCCCCTGGCCTCTTCCACCGTGACACCTTCTCTGGATATGGTCTCCTTGAAGGGATAAAGGTTCACCACCACCATGTCTATGGGAACTGCAGAGGTTCTTTTCAGGTCTTGCTGGTGGGCGTCGTTATAGGTCTCTGTGAGCAGACCAAGGTATATCTTAAAGTCAAGGGTTTTGACAAGTCCTCCCTGGGTCTCCGGCTGGCCAGTGTATTTGCTTACCTGAGTCAGGCAGGAGGAGGCCCGGTCACCCAGGATCTGCTCAATCCTGCCATAAGTCCCGCCCGTGGAGTATATCCGAACATCCGGATTGATCTTCAGCAGTGACGGGATGAAATCCTCCAGCCCGCTCTTGTTCGACACGCTGACAATGACGTGCTTGACCTTAACGAATCCATCGATCTTCTCAACAACGTTAACTGCCATAAATTGCTCCTTTCCAGGTTCCCATTACCTACCCGATACTTCCACTATTCCACATAGATGGAAGGAACGCTTCTCCAATACATAATAATCATTTCAATAAGTTGCAGAGCTTCACAGGCATCAAAAGAGGGCCCGGCGATCACGACCGATCTTTTCATAGAATCTCTTCGACCGTCAAGCTGTTTTTGGATTTTAATTGACATCCCCGAAGCTTTTGTTAAGAATTCCGTAATAGTCCACCCTTGCCTCTACCGTTTTTCTGTCATTTCGACCGTAGGGAGAAATCTTGTAATGTCGTGACCGTACGCTATGTTGGATAAGATTTCGAACCCCGCCTTCGTCGGGGTTCGAAATGACAAAGTGGGGTGAAGTATTACAGAATTCGATTCGGAAAAAACGAACGTGCTCAGGACATGAGAAGTGAAAGACGTCCAGAACCAGCAAGATAACAGAAACATTGACATAAACAAGGTCGGTATCAAGGGGATCAACTATCCCATCAATGTGCTGGACAGGGCCAACAAGGCTCAGTCAACCGTGGCCACGATCAACATGTACGTCCATTTACCTCACGATTTCAAAGGGACCCATATGAGCAGGTTTGTGGAGGTCCTGAACCAATACTGTGGTGATCTTAATCTTAAGGCCTTCTTTGAAATGCTTGACACAATGAAGAAGACTCTTGACGCGCGGGCTGCGAACCTTGAAATTGCATTCCCCTATTTTGTAATGAAAAAAGCCCCTGTGTCGGGTGTTACCAGCCTCATGGAATATACCTGCGAATACATAGGAGAAATAAACGGAAACGAACGTAAGCTCTTTGTTTGCATCAAGGTTCCTGTATGCACCCTGTGCCCTTGCTCAAAAGAGATAAGCAGGCATGGGGCCCATAATCAGCGAGGCATTGTTTCAGTGACCCTGCTATTTAAGGAGTTCTTCTGGATTGAAGAAATCATCGAAATGGTGGAAAGCTCGGCCTCCAGCGATGTCTATGCACTGCTAAAAAGGGAAGACGAAAAACATGTCACCGAGCAGGCTTACAATCGCCCGATGTTTGTAGAGGATGTGGTCAGAGAGGTTACCCAGAAGTTAATGGGCGATCCCAGGTTCACGTGGTTCAGTGTGGAATCGGAAAACTTTGAAAGCATTCACAACCACAGCGCGTACGCTTACGCCGAGGTAGGCCCCCGGCCATAACTCCTTACTCCAACACTCCGGGCAATTCGCGCAGGCAAAGCCTTCAGACTCTGACCACGCTCTCCGAGCCGGAGGCCCAAAGGACCTGGGTTTCTAGATCGTGCTAAGGGCTCGCGCAAGAAAAACCAGGTCTTCTAAGAGGCGCCCCCTGTTTTCCGAAAATCCAGCAGAACGTGAAACTCTTTGGGATCTTCAAATTCGAATCGTGTTTAAACGGATATCTAAACAGGAGGAAAGCATTACACGCCTGTGGAGCCGTGTAGATATTTTTGCTGCTAGATTCCGAGAGGCGAATTCATATGATGGGTAGTTGTGTTCAAAACAAGCCCCCGATGAACCTATTTATTGAGGACACAAGATGTAGTGTAGACATGCAAACGGCCGAAGGCAGAAGCATTGCTGCTCCGGATTTCTTTAGGCTTCAGATGGCCTTTGGCGCAGATTTAGGTCCGGCACTCTTCGTCCAAATTTAGTTACGGTTTTTTCCCGTCGCTCTACCTCCTCGGCAGAAAGTGCCTCAGCGGATCCTTGCACAACGAGGTTTTCCTTCCTTACAAGATTTCCACGGATGACTCTCAGACGTGCTCTTTGCCTCTTAACACAGGATGGGATGGAAGCCAGGTTTTCTCCCTGATAGGGCCGTTTTCGAGCAATAGCCAGGCAAAAGTCCAT
>DAOUWN010000199.1 GCA_030667105.1 Deltaproteobacteria bacterium | reverse complement strand
CTTTCCGATTGACCGTCAACATATATGTTGACGACGCCGGTGCCATCGTCAATATATAAGTTGACATAACGGAGTTGAAGAAATGAAGAGGAAGCTTGTCAGGCAGCAACTGGATACGACACTGGGCAAATTCCGGCCATTGTTGGATATCTCGACCCCGCCCAAGGGATGGATTCGAGCCATTCGAGATGCGCTCGGGATGAGCGGGAGGCAACTCGCTAACCGTGTAGGAGTTACAAAACAACGGACAGCCCTCATAGAGAAGCAGGAGCTGGCTGGGACTGCTACGCTCAAGACCTTACGGAGAATTGCCGAATCGCTGGATTGTGTCCTTGTCTATGGCTTTGTACCGCGCAACAGCCTTGAAGAGACTATTCGCAATCGCGCACTGCGCGTCGCTCGGACTCGACTTGCTCGGCTATTTAACTGACGAGCAACGCAGCCAGGCGGGATGGATCGGCGCATCAAAATGTGAAGTTATTTTTGAGCGAGCCCTAAGGCTGTGGCCCTAGGCCGAGGGCTTCATGAAGCTCTTCTGCGTGATAGGAACTGCGCACAAAAGGACCGCTGGCCACTGCGGAAAAGCCCATTCCGAGAGCAGCCTCTTTCCAGCCGTCGAATTCTTCAGGAGGAACGAAGCGTTCGACTGGAAGGTGTTCTTTCGACGGCTGAAGATACTGACCCAGCGTGAGCACAGTGCAGCCAACAGTAACAAGATCCTCCAATGTCTTCTCCACTTCTTCACGAAACTCCCCCAGGCCCAGCATGAGGCCCGACTTGGTGGGTATGGCAGCAGGGTAATATGCCTTCGCCCGCCTGAGCAGTTCAAGTGATCGAGGATACGAGGCCTCCGGCCGAACATTGGGGTAAAGGCGAGGCACGGTTTCCAGATTATGGTTCAAAACGTCGCGCCGAGCTTGAAGGACCGTCTGAAGGGCCTCGCAATTGCCCTGAAAATCGGGTATCAGCACCTCCACAAAGGCTTCAGGCGTTCTTTTTCGGATCTCATCAATTGTCTCTGCAAAGAAACCGGCTCCGCCATCGGGCAGATCATCCCTTGTGACAGAGGTGATGACCACATAGCGCAATCCCATATGTTGTGCGGTTTCAGCTACCCGGGCTGGTTCTTCGGGGTCGGGAGGGCCTGTCGGCCTCCGTTCCACAGCACAGAAACGGCAGTTGCGTGTGCACCGAGGACCCATAATGAGAAACGTTGAAATGCGTCGGGAAAAACACTCCCAGAGGTTAGGGCATTTTGCTTCCTGGCACACGGTGTGAAGTCGACTTCTTCCCAACAGGGTCCTGACTTTTTCATACGTCGGCCCCGTGGGAAGACTCCTCTTCAACCAGCGTGGTTTTCCGACACGCATCTTTACGGTTTGTTCCTGCAGCATTTCGTTCTCTTTGGTCGCACTAGGAGGCTCAAAGTAAAAAATCCACGCCCGAGGACCTAGCCTTGATCTGCCCCCTTGAAGGGGCCCGGGCACTTTGCAAACTCATGAGTGACTAAGAAAAAAAATGCCTTGTAAAATCCCTAAAATTGGGGTTGCACGTTCTGTTCTTAACTTTAGGCACTTTTGGCATTTTTGGCACTTTAGGCATTTCGATGGAACCAACTATGCCAGAGCCAATGTCTCTTTCAGCCGTCGTAGCCAAGGCTACTTTGGCGAAGTCGGCGACCTGGCCCAAAGGACCGGGTTTCATGAATTCAAGTGAAGGAATTGGGAGTCAAGAACGCTGCGCCTCTGCGAGTTCTGTAAGACACAGAAAGAGATCGGCGAACAGTTGGCCGGTAGTTCCGCCAAACGTGCAGTAACAAGTTCGACTCCAAAAACGGCTTCGAAGTGACCTTTTATGGTTGTCCGTACTTGACTCATGGGTACTCTGGACGAAAGCTCGCGCTCCATAGATGTCACCCCTATTCCCTGAAGACCACAGGGGTTGATCCATCTGAAAGGCTTCAGCGAAAGATTGACGTTTAAAGCAAGACCATGAAAGGATATTCCGTGGCGAATAGCTATGCCAATGCTTCCCAGCTTATTGTCGCCAACCCAGACCCCTGGGTTCAGGGGGTTTCTTTCGGCCTTGATCCCCCAATTGTCAGCAGTGCGAATCATCACTTCTTCGAGATTCTCGACATAATCAGCCACTGTTATGTTGAAGGCACGAAGATCAACAACAGGGTACATGATGAGCTGTCCGGGGCCGTGAAAAGTAATGCGGCCCCCGCGCTCCACTTGAATCAAGGGAATTCCAGACTTCTTCAAGAAATTCTGTGACACTGTAAGGTCGTTCAACCCGCCCCTGCGCCCCACAGTAAACACAGCGGGGTGTTCCATCATTAAAACGACATCTGTGGCAACACGGTTCTCATGTCTTGCAGACACAAGATGCGTTTGCAGATTCCAGGCGTCTGTGTAACCCACCGTAGAAAGCTCAACATAAAGCCATTTGTTGTTCAACGTTCAAACCCATTCGTTTCGTAGAAGAGCCGACAGCCATCTACTGTTGCAAAGTACGGCATGGCCCACTCACCCCGCAAGGCATGGCTTGCGGGCTGCTGTTGTTTCGTCCAGCCTTCTTACCTTGCAGCGCTGTGGCGCATCATGGAGCAGGTCCGGATCTCTGCCGGCCTCATTTGCGATCGCTTTGAAGGCCTCGATAAACTGATCGATATCCTCTTTGGACTCCGTCTCCGTGGGTTCAATCATGATGGACCCATGCACGACCAGCGGAAAATAGACTGTCGGGGGATGAAAGCCGTAATCCATCAGGCGCTTGGCCATATCGATAGTGGCAATTTTGTGCGCCGTTTGATACTCGTCTGAAAAGACGCACTCATGCATGCACGGCCTGTCATAGGCAAGATGCAACGTTCCTTTCAGTCGTTCTTTGATATAGTTGGCGTTGAGAACGGCAAGCTGGCTGGCCTTTTTCAGGTTCTTCGGCCCCATGCTCCGAATATAGCTGTATGCCTTGATCATGACACCAACATTTCCGTGAAAGGCTTGCATCCTGCCGACCGATTCAGGAAAGTCTTCCGAGAGCCTGTATATTCCGTTTTCCTCCATCACGCGGGGAACGGGCAGAAATGGCTCAAGCTCCTTTTTGACACAGACCGGTCCCGAACCTGGGCCTCCTCCGCCATGGGGCGTTGAAAAAGTCTTGTGCAGATTCAGGTGGATGACGTCCACGCCGATCTCGCCCATTCTTGTTACACCCATGACAGCATTCATGTTGGCCCCGTCACAATAGACAATCCCGCCTTTAGCGTGGACTGTTTCGGCTATTTTATGGATGTTTTCTTCGTATAGGCCAAGTGTATTCGGGTTAGTCACCATGATACCGGCCGTGTTCTCATCCATGACCTCGGCAATGGCCTCTACAGAAAGGATTCCCTGATCGTTGGATTTGACGGGCACGGGACTATAACCGCACAGCGCCGCAGAGGCAGGGTTTGTGCCGTGAGCGGTATCAGGGACAATAATCTTAGAGCGTCGCTCACCCAGGCTTTTGTGAAACGCATGAATAAGAAACATTCCGGCGAGCTCTCCATGGGCGCCTGCTGCAGGTTGAAGCGTGGTGGCATCCATTCCGGTGATCTCAGCAAGATATTTCTGGAGTTCAAACATCATCCGGAGCACGCCTTGAGACAGGGCCGCGGGAAGCAAGGGGTGGGCCCCTGCAAATCCCGGAAGGTTTGCCTGTTTCTCATTAGTCTTCGGGCTGTACTTCATGGTGCATGAACCCAGAGGGTACATGCCGGTATCTACTCCAAAATTCCATTGTGAGAGCCTTGTGTAGTGGCGCACCACGTCGATTTCGCTCAAATCCGGGAGGTCAGGGCCTTCGCATGTAAGTCCCTGGCCGAAAGGGGATGACTCCACATCACGTCGCGGAAGGGAAAATCCGCTTCGGCCCTTCTTTCCCTTTTCCCAGAGCAGTGGTTCGTTCAGTATGAGACCGTTAGTTCCCAAAGACTCCTTCATGATGTAACCTCCCTGACAAAGGCATCCATGTCCTCCTTGGATCTGGTTTCCGTGACACACAACAGGTAATGGTTGGCAAGTTCAGGATAATAGGGAGCCAGGGGGAGGCCTGCCACGATTTTCTTTTCCAGAACGCGTTCATAGGTAGCCTGAAAGCCTGCGGGAAATTCCACAACAAACTCGTTGAATGTGGGGTTGTCAAAGGTTATCGCGAGACCGGCGCTTTTCAGTTCTTTCTTGAGATATTCGGCCTTGTCATGGTTGAGGCGGGCAAGCTCCCTGATCCCCGTACCCCCCACAGAGGCCATATACATTGCCGCAGCCAGGGCACAGAGGCTGTTGTTCGTGCAGATATTGGACGTCGCTTTTTCCCTGCGAATATGCTGCTCTCTCGTAGCAAGCGTGAGCACAAAGCCTCTTTTTCCGTCCAGGTCTTTAGTCTGGCCCACGAGGCGGCCAGGCAGGCTTCGCATGTATTTTTTTCTGCTTGCCAGCATGCCGAGCGCCGGGCCTCCAAAGGTTTGTGGAATACCCATGCTTTGGCCTTCCCCGCATGCAATGTCGGCTCCTTGACTCCCAGGGCTCTTTAGAAGTCCGTACGAAAGGGCTTCCGTAAATGAAGCGATAAAAAGGGCCTGCCTATCATGAGCTTTTTCTCTAACGGCTTGAAAGTTCTCAATACATCCGAAGAAATTGGGCGACTGCACTGCCACCGCCGCAAGATCTTCCACGTTATCAAGGTCAGTGAGATCGGTCACACCGTTTTCGAGATAGCCAAGTTCGACGACTTCGTAACCGGTAGGCTCAAAATAGGTATGGACCACACGACGATAAAGGGGGTGAATCAGACTTGAGACAGCAACTCGTTTTCGCTTGGTCAGACGAATG
>DAOUWN010000105.1 GCA_030667105.1 Deltaproteobacteria bacterium | reverse complement strand
GGTCTTCGGGTCAGCCTGGCAGGGCCTGCTGCTGTTCACGATGCCTTGAGGCCCTCAAAGACCAACGGCAAGACCTATGAAGTGATTTTGCAAAACCTTGAGGCTGTCTCAGGCATGATTCCCATCACCATTGAATGCCAGTATGACAGTGGCGCCTTTGATTTCCTCGGTTTTCCGGAGATGCTGGACGATTTTGTTGAACGTGGCATTGCAATCGACAGCATCACCTTTACGCCGATCCTGCCCAGAAGGGGAAAAAGCCCCTTTCAATCCGGCACAGGCGATCCCAGGATATTGCTCTATCTCACAGAAGAGGCACAAAAACGAGGCTTCCCCCAGGATGATGAGGCCCCTTCCAATGCCTGCATGGCCGATTTTCGGGCAAGATTTGTCTTTGATGCAGACGGTTCTATCATCCCCTGCCCATCGCTGCAAGGCGGGGAAATGGCCTATGGACATGTCACAACAGGGGTCGACTTTGTGGCAGAATCAGAACTTCTGAAACGAAAGCTGCCCGACAAATGCCTGAACAAATGCCCCATCTTGCCCATCTGCATAGGCGGCTGCCGCTTGCAGGCCCTGATAAAGGGGAACGGTTTCAACGGCATCGATTGCCATGAAGAGATACAGCGCCTCTTTCTGGAAGAATACATCAGGGAAATGGCTTCAGCCGTCTCTTTTCAGGAACGTCAAGAGGATGGGGCCTTGAAAATAGCAGCGTGAGACCCACTGACCGGATTGCCCCGAAGTATCTGATCATCTCGGCCGATCTCCTGGCCGATCTGGCAAATCAGTTCGTGGGCCTAACTCTGCTTGACGTGCTGATCTTTAAGGGAGAGAATGCCTTATCGAATCTCGTAGTGCTTTGCCTGGTTCAGCAAACCCCTTCTATTCTCCTGAGCCCCCTGGCAGGTCTTTGGATGGATCGGGTGGGGATCAGAAAATGGCTCACCATGGTAAACGTAGGCAAATGCGCTCTGGTGGGGCTGCTTGTCCTTCAATTATCTCCCTGGATTATCTTGCCTGTCTACCTTTTCTTTACGGTGGGTTCACTCTTTTTCAACATCGGACGTCTCTCCGTGACCCCCCTGTTGATACCCAAAAAACAGATCATTGCCTTTAATGCCCTGAACGAAAGGGTGTCGCTCGCTGGCAGCATCTGCGGGCCCTGTCTTATCAGCTGGGTGGTTTTGAAAGCTGGTCAGGGAGTCGCTCTGGGGCTGGCCGGCGCCCTTCTTATGCTCTCGGTCTGCGCCGTCTGCGGGCTGCCGAAATCCGCTGATGTCCCTGATGGGTCCAGCCGCAGTCCAAAGGGAGGCGGGGGCAAGGACTCTTTGCTCTTTAAGTACAGGGAGCCTTTTAGAAAGAATCATAACCTCAGGGCCTATTTTCTTATCTTCGGGTTTGTGCTTCTGGGAGGAGGTGTATTGAATATTGGCCTACCCATCTTGTTCAAGTCAAACTTCGGCAGCAATATTGCTGATTGGGGGTTGATCCTTTCGGGGTTTCAGGCTGGTTCCTGTCTGGCCACCTTCCTGTTGCCCAGGTGGTCATCGACCTTCAGGCCCAAATCGATTCTTTCTCTTACATTTTTGATCCTCGCAGGGGGCATGGCCATTCTCGGTCACCTCACAACTTACATCCAGATTGCCTTGCTGATGATTCTATTTGGCTGCGGACTGACGCTGGCACATATCTTTTTGGAAAGCCTTATCCAGCAAACCAGCCCCAAGGTCGACATGGGGAAAACCATATCGATGTTAACAGCATACAGGGGAGCCTGCTATTTGGGAGCCATATTAAGCAGCGCCCTTGTCTTAAGCCTGTGGGGTCCCCAACCCCTTCTGCTCGCTGCGTCTTTGGTCTTGCTGTGGGCATCCCTTCTGACAAGAGGCGCTACGCCTTTCAAGAAGATGTCCATAGGCTAGACAAGAAAGCGTCGCAAAGCTTCCTGTTTACTGCGTCCCCGTTTTGTTTCTTCAAATATCCTTTACTACGCCTGGCCAATCTTCTATATAGATATCCGAGCCCAGAGGACCAGGTTGCCCATGTCAGAATGAACAGCACAAAAAAGACAAAACTCATCTATAAGGTTCTCCTCTTTGTCCTGCCTTTCCTTGTCCTATCCATAACCATGACCGGCATCATCCTTTCTTGGACGACGTACACACACTTCCAGAAAACGATAAACACGGATTACGAAAATATCATCAAAAGCTCTGCAGGCGAGATCCGCCTTTTCATGAGAAATGCACAAAAAGGTTTAGAGGGCCTGGCCTGGGTCATAGCTGCCACTAAACTGAATCGATGGCAAAAGGAGATGGCCATTGCAGCTTTTAGTCATACAGCAACGGAATTCATGTCTATGTCTTTGATTTCCACACAAGGAAAGGAGGTCATATCGGTTGGCCGGGAAAAAGGAGACGTAAACTTCAGGCAAAGCGAGACCTTTAGAAAGGCACTGACGGGAAAAAGGGCCATTTCCGGTGTCATGTGGACAAAAGAAAATATCCCTTACATCCATGTAGCCACCCCGGTACTACACCTGGGCGAGGTCAGGGAAGTCCTTTGGGGTGAATTTAACCTGAAGTCAGTGTGGGATGTGTTGGAGGGGGTCAAAGTAGGCGACACAGGTCAAGTGGCTATCATGGATTTGTCAGGACAGTTCATCGGCCATATGGAAATGGACCGCGTGGTCAGGGCGCGTCCGGAAGAAGCATCGGACGTGCTGAAAAAACTCCGCACTTCAAGTACGCCAGTGGTCTGGGTTGAAGAAAAGGACGAAACCAAACTCCACTGTCTGGGCTACCGTATTCCGGATCTTGATTGGGTGATTGTCTTAAGCCAGGCCTATCCGGAGATCTATGCATACTTATACCAGAATATTCGTTGGGGTATCCTTATAACTTGTTTGATCTGCCTTTTGGCCATCCTCCTCGGGTGGCATCGGGTAAGGCGTTTCCTTACCCCTATTCACACCCTTCACCGCCAGGTTGAAAGAATCGGTCAGGGAGACCTTGATCAGAGGGCGTCCGTTGAGTCCCATGACGAAATCGGCGATCTGGCCCTGGCTTTTAATAAGATGACAGATTCGCTCAAGACATTCATAAGGCGTGAAGTTGAGACAGCCAGGGAACTGGCACATGCAAAGAATTTGGCCATCCTGGGCACGACCTCCAGCAAGGTCACCCATGAGGTGGGAAACCTCCTCAACAACGTTGGGTTGACTCTGGCCATTATAAAGGGTGAAGGACTCAGCCAAAAAGGAGAAAACGCCCTGGATATATTGGAAAAAGACTCAAAGCGGGTCAGGCAGTTCATTCATAATTTCTTACAATTTGCCAAAAAACCGGACCTACGCCTGGAAAGGGTGTCAATAGACAAGACTATTCGTGAGGTCTTGTTTGTCCATCAGGCCAATGCAAAACAAAGTGGAATCCAGCTTGACCTCAACTGGCCCTCCAACTTGCCACCTGTCAACATAGATACCCGTCTCATGTACCAGGCCTTGAACAATCTGGTCAAAAACGCTTTAGAAGCCGTAGGCGGTCCCGGAAGGATAAGCATTGAAGGAAGGATCGAAGAGCAGAGCCTTGTGGTTGTGATAGAAGATACAGGGCTCGGCGTGGCACCAGAGATCTTGGAACAGATGTTCGACCCCTTCTTTACTACCAAAGGCAAAAAAGGTACGGGCCTCGGGTTGTCAATAGTCAAGACGATTGTGGAGGCTCACCGCGGCACCATTGAATGCCACAGCGAGTTGAAAAAAGGTACAACTTTTGTCCTTCGCCTCCCTACGATTCTCTGACTACGGCCCTGTTTCCCTTTGCTGAAGATCAAATAGGACAGATTTATGCAAGTGCGCATTTATGGTCGTTCAACTGCCAGAAAGAACACGAATTTGACAAGTAACGGGCTAGTCAATAACCCATACTCCGCAGTTTTTGGCATGATGTACGATGTAATTGGAGATACTGCCAAATAAGAGCTGTTTGGCTCTTGATACACCTCTTCTTCCAAGGATGATCGAGCCATACTCTCCCTTTTCGATTTCGTCGAGTATGTCCTCTTCTATCCTCTTTTGCTTCATGGCCACCTTTATTTGAATATCGGGCTCGTTCATACCAGTACTTTGCAAGAGCCCCTTGGCCTGAACCAGCAAATTTTCCCTTTCCTTTCTTGCCGTTTGGGCCGCCGGTCCTTCCTCTACGATACTAAACAGAGTTACTCTTTTGCCCTGACCGATCATATGACCTGCATACTCAACGGCTTCCAGAGAACTTCTTGTGTCATCCACGGCAATTAGAATCTTCTCCCATTTGTCTTTCTTTTGCTTCAACTGCACGTCCAGGTCCATTCTTTTCAGCTTATCCCACCTGACACACACGACCGGTTCATTATTGATGACACGGATGAGACAGGTGTTGCAGCACTTGCAAGAAACAATGTCACTTTCTCTTCCCTCGTATACCTTATTGGGCCAAAGGGGGTCGCTAAACAAGGCTCGAGCAAGTCCGATGAGATCACATTCGTCATCCCCGAGCATGTGCTCAGCCAGTTCGGGTGACACGATCCTTCCCGCAGCGATGACCGGCGTCCTAGGGACGAGTTCTTTCAGCCTCTTGGCCAGGGGGGCCAAGTAACCCTCCTTTCTCGATTGATTCATGATTTCTGGTAGAAAGAACGATTCGTAGGTCCCTGCTGTTGCAGACAAATAGGCAATGTTCAATGCTTCCAGCTGCTGAGCGAAGATTCCAGCTTCTTTGATCCCGAAGCCGTCGGCAAGCCATTCATCGGCCAAGAATCGGTATCCTACGGGGAAGTCCTTTCCGACAAACTCCATCACTGTTTCAACCACTTCCAACGGAAACCTCATCCTGTTTTCCAGGCTGCCGCCGTAGTGGTCTGTTCGTTTGTTTGATCTTGGAGAAAGAAACTGGGCCAGAAGATATCCAGTCGCCCCATGGAGTTCCATCATATCGAAGCCTGCCTCTCGCGCCCTCAAAGCCGCCTGGCCGTAGGAGGTCCTGATCGACGCAATCTCCTTCAACTTCATGCTCTTTCGACACCGCATCACTGCCGATAAGAACTTGTTTACCAGCCGCATCTGATGCCGTTTCGACATCACCTTTCGCATGCCATCCAAGGCGCCCAATTCGGGCAACATATCCACGGTGATGGGAGAAGGCGTCAGTGGTTTTTCGATACTTGCCCATCGCCCGGCATGGTTGATTTGCAGACAAGCAACAGCCCCAGAAGACTTTATGGCCTCTGCCAGCTTGGCCAGTCCAGGGACAAAACAGTCATGATCGATTCTGAGGACCCTGGAAGCCATGATACCGGACTGGTCAACAACGGCATTGGCCACAACAATCATAGCCACCTCACCAAGGGCGATCTGCCGGTAATGATCGATCAGCGTCTGGCTCACTGTCCCGTCTTCATTGGCATAACCCCAGAACATGGGCGCCATGGTGAGGCGACTCTTGAGTGTCACGTTGGAAATCCTAAAGGGGCTGAACAGCAGGGGATATCTGGCGGCCCCTGCAAGGCCTGAGGGCCTTATCAGGCCGGAAACAAACCTGTTGATCATGCGTTCAGTTGCCCGGTCAAGTTTCTGGAACCTCACTCCCACTCGATTGAAGAGCATGTGCACGGGTTGAACCCACACCACTTCCGCTGCCACTTCCAGTACTTTGGGATCTGATTCGGAGACTTTAAACACAAGGCGCAAGTCCATGCCGGTCCTGAAAAGGTAGTCGACCTCAAAACACATACCGCCCACGCCGAGATTCTGTATGGTGGCGTAGAAAGTGGAGCCCTGGAAAAGGCCTTCCACCTGCCCAAAGAAATCCTTTCTTACATGTTCTCGCTTTGCCTCTTGAACATCCGTGGCAGTCATTGTCTTTGGTCCCTGTAGACACGACGGTTGTTCTTTCCGATCATGCAGTAGACTTCGTAGCTAATGGTTCCGATTCTTCTTGCCAGCTCTTCGGCAGTTATCCGCTCTTTTCCCTGGGCTCCCAAAAGAACCACCTCATCGCCCACGGAGACACCGTCCAGTAGAGACACATCCACCATGGTCAGGTTCATGCAAACGCGACCCACGATCGGCACTCTTTTCCCATGGATGAGCACTTCTCCTTTGTTTGAGAGCATTCGGCTGTATCCGTCATCGTAGCCTACAGGGACAGTGGCAATGGTAGAAGTTGAGCGGGTTCTGTAGGTACAACCGTAACTGATGGGGGTGTCGGCGGGGACTTTTTTTACCTGAGTTACCCTGGATTTGAAGGTCATGGCCGGCTTGAAGGAATCTGCCCCAGCCAAGCCTTCAGCGGGCGGCGATCCGTAGAGGAGTATGCCGGGCCGCACCATGCCGAGATCAATGCCCTTTCTTGCCAAAAGAGCGCCGCTGTTTGCAACATGAACCGCCTCGGAGCACACCCCAAGTTGTTTACTTTTTTTGACTACCTGTAAGAATCTGCCAATCTGCTCATCCGTGAAGGGGTGATCAGGCTTATCGGCGACAGCACAGTGCGAAAATATCCCTTCGAGCAAAAGCCCGTTTAAGGACAAAAGGCCTTGCAGGAAATCTGACGCATCTTCCCATGGCACGCCCAGGCGCCCCATGCCAGTGTCTATCTTCACATGGACCGGAGTGACCGTGCCTTGTTTAAGGGCCGCTCCGGAGAGTTTTTCCGCTATGTCCTGTTGAAAAAGAGCCACCGTGAGCCTTTTTTCAACAGCGGCTGAAACTTCATCCGCAGTGATGCCCTTCATAAGTAAAATCGGGATGTTGCAATGGGCCTTTCTCAGGTCCAAGGCCTCTTCCAGTTCAAATACCCCAAAGGAATCAACGCCTGATGACTCAAGGGTTTGGGCTACCGGGATCATGCCGTGCCCCTAGGCATCTGACTTGATGACAGCGATGACGCGGCTCCCGGGGCCTGCCAATCGCTTGATCTCAAAGAGATTGTGCCTGATGGCACCCAGGTCGACGATTACCTCGTTTTCTATCATACTCTGCGCTCCAAAGGCAGTCTGATCTTAAAGGTGCTTCCCTTCCCCTCAACGCTTTCCACGCTGATGGCGCCGCCGAACGACTCAACAATGCGAAGACTGATGGCGAGTCCAAG
>DAOUWN010000086.1 GCA_030667105.1 Deltaproteobacteria bacterium | reverse complement strand
GACTCAGCCAGCTTCCGCAAACCGAAGAATGGGAGTTCTTAGCCAGGTTACCCTTTGATTCCCCACTCGTGGCAACGCTGGGAGAAATGATAGATGCCCAATGTCAACCAATTTCCGACAAGGCTGCAGAACACCACTTGGAGGCAATTATTCGTCAGATCGAGCTGGAAGATGGCCTGGATGAGCGAAAGGGCACCCAACAGGAAGTGCTTTCAAAGCTGAATCGACTAGAGACTTTGCCGACCCTGCCGTCTATTGCAGCCCACATATTCAGAATCGCGTCAAACCCCAATTCATCAGCCGATGACCTGACCAAGGTTATCGAAAACGACCCCCCTCTGACGTCGAAGCTCCTCAAGATCGTAAATTCGGCATTTTACGGCTTTCCCCAAAAAATCGGCACCGTAAAGCAGGTGGTGGTTATTCTTGGCACAGAAGAGATCATAGACCTATCCTTTGGCCTGGCAGCCGCAAAGGTGTTTGAGGCAAGCCTTCTTGAAGGGCCATACGATCCAAAGACGTTGTGGCATCATTCAATGGGCACAGCCCTCATTGCCCAGAATCTATGCAAGAAATTCCCGGAACATCAAAAAAGTGGGGCCTTCACCGCGGGCCTGCTCCACGATTTTGGCAAGATCTTCCTTATGGAGAACTTTCCTCAACACTACGCACTAATTCATGCTGACATTGCAAAACACAATCTGCCTCTCTTTGAGTTGGAAGAGGAAAGACTGGGCTTAAATCATGCGGCTATTGGAAAGTTTCTAGCCTCTAACTGGAATCTGCCGGATGCTCTTGTTCAGGCCATTGCATTTCACCATCAGCCTTTCTCAGCTTCCGATCACTCTCAGCTCGCTGCCATTATCGGTCTGGCAGACTACCTGCACTATCTAGCAAAGGATTCGCCCGAAGAGGAGTCTCTCTTCCCTCTTCAGTTGACCTTCGGCCATTGGAATATATTGACTCAACTCTTTAAGGGCCTGGACACAGAAGGACTGAAAAAAATGGCGCAGGATGCTGTGGCCATTTTGGAAGACAGCCAGGATTTGTTTGCAATCCTGGATTAAGGAGCTTTTCCCATGGCCTCTAACGGGCAAAAGACAACAGATGAGAAGACCTTGCTGGGGCAAGAAAGGGATGTCTTTAAAAGGCAGTTCCTCAAGATCCAGGATAATTATGAAAACAAGATTAAGGAACTCTCCATCCTCAAGGAACTGGGCAATACCCTTCGATCTACAAACTTCCATGACAAGGAGGCTTTCTTTCGAGACCAATTGGACATCATCAAGAAATACATAATGTTAGAAAACATCGCTCTTATGCTTGTAAACGAAGAGCTGCAAGCGCTGGAGACTGTGGCTCGAAGCGACCTGAATAGATCCGCCGGCGAAACCGCGTTCTTGAGCCTTGAAGACGGAGCGCCGGGGAAAGCAATCCTTCAAAGGAGTCCCGTAATAATTGATAACGCCCGTGATGATCCCTCCATGAAAACAGACGGAGACGATCATGATGGTTCGTTACTATGTGTCCCTGTTATGCACAATGAGAAAGCCATCGGCGTTCTCTGCCTCCGGCATACGGAAACAAAGCGCTTTACTCAGAACGAAGTGCGTTTCTTCAGCCTGGTATCAGATCAGATCGCCACCGCAGTGATCCTTTTCCGCGTGTATCATCAAATGCTCAAGGAGGAAAAACAACGATTACTGCTGAGTCGATTCTTCTCAAAGACGGTGACAGAAAAGATATTTGACAGTGGAGCAAACATAAGACTGGGCGGAGAACGGAAGAATGTGACCATCCTGTTTGCAGATCTGCACGGCTTTACCTCCATGTCTGAAGATCTGGATCAAGAGAAGGTTGTAGACATATTGAATGGCTATTTTTCACTCATGACTCCGATTATATTCAAGCACGATGGGACTCTGGACAAGCTCATAGGAGATTGCATTATGGCCTTCTTCGGAGCCCCGCTTTCCCATGAGGATGATCCCGTCCGAGCTGTAAAGACAGCTATTGAGATGATCAAGGCCCTGAGGGGTTTCAATGCTCAGGCCCAGCGCAATAACTGGCCTCCTCTTGAGGTCTCCATAGGAATTAATTCAGGGGAAGTAGTGGCGGGCTATATCGGGTCAGACGACCACTTGAATTATACGGTCATCGGCGATGCCGTAAACGTGGCACAACGCCTCCAGTCGATCGCCGGCTCCAACAATATACTCATCAGCAAGGCAGTGCACGAGGAGATCAAAGACAGGATTTGTGAAGAAGGGCTGGGGTCCCTGGTCTCCCTTCCGGCCCGGAAGTTGAAGGGAAAAGAAAGGGTCATCGAGATCTACAGGCTGGAGGCGTCGTGAGGACGAGAATCGAAGATAAGGCTTTCGTCAGACACCACGTGCTTAATATCATCCGACACATCTGACATCTCTGTCCAGAATTGTGCCGCCTTGCCGGGAGTGATCCCCAATAACTGAAAAATCTTATCATCGTACGACTCAACAAGGCTCTCCATCCCGCAGCCAAAACCCATGGCTTTGGCAGTCCTGTTGGCCACGAAAACTGCAGCTGCTATGTCCTGATTAGCTTTTGCTTTTTTCGGACAGTGATGGTAGCCAATACCTGCGACCACTTCCGGAGGAAAACGCCAACGTTTGGCGATCATCTCCCCTAATTGTTGATGATCCATACCCAATGTCTGACGCTCAGCATCGAGAAACTGTATGCCTTTTCTGCTCATTCGGATCAATATGGCATCCAGATACGTCTTTACGTAGAAACTCAGCACGGCTTTGCCAATGTCGTGGAGCAACCCAGCCGTGTAAACCGTCATAACCTTCTTCTCTCCGAGGCGACGCGCCGCTGTCTCGGCCAGCAGCGCCGTTGCCACGGCATGTTGCCACAACTGGCCTTCCCTGAGTTCATAGCCGGAAATCTCGGACTCAAAATAACGGCCTGCGCAGGCAGTCATAACGACTCGGGTCAACTGCTCACCCCCGAGGGCGACTATGGCATCCCTCAATGAACCTATGGCATGCCTTCGAGCATAATAGGCAGAACGACTCAGAGCCAATACCTTTGCCGCAATCGCCTGGTCGTACTGGATCACGGCTTCGATCTCACTCGCAGGCGCCATTCTGCGAAGCAAAGACATGACCTTCCAGATCACCGCCGGAAACGGAGGCAATCTTTCTGCGGCCTTTAAGATTTCCTCAATAGGGAGAGAAGTCTCACTTTTGGGCTTCTCTTTCATTTTCAACTCAATCAAATGTGTGCCAAACCTCCGCGGAAAAGGAAGGGGGCAATTCATAGAATATGTTTGAATCATCAACGGTTCTCACGGCATTGACAACTTCTTGTGTGAATCTGTGTGAGCACTCAGAACATTTCCAGTGTCGCCACCGATGATTCACCGCATGATCCAGACAATCTCCGTAATACAAGCAGTAGAGATTTCTTTCGCCTTTCTTGCAAACAGGATTTGGCCTTGGTTTCATCGCAGTCCCTCCGTTGGACATTGCCTTTGGGCGTCAGCACGTTCTGTAGAAAGTTGAAGGCCTCCGACCACCCCCACCTGCGTCAACGGCACACAAGGCAGAGGCGATTACGATTTCAATCAATAGCCAGTTCAGCACAAATCGTGCCAAAATACTGGAGGCAGACAATTGCCCGGAGTTTCAAACAGCCAGGGGAGTGTGTTGCGATATACAGGGAAAGAGCTTGGAGGGATTTGGTCCAGATGTTCTTAATTTGTCAAAGTTTTGACACAGCCCGGACAAGGGGTTGTCAAATTGGGAGAGTCAGGACCGGGGCGAATACTATACTGAAAACCTATATCTTGGAAACGTGGCTTACGAAATAGAAATCAAATCGTACCGGCCGGAGGGCTATCAGTCAGAGGAGAGAACTATGTATTTCTTTTTCTTTAGCGCCTTCACAATGGTGTCTGTCAAACACCGTTTGAGGCGGAAATAAAAGATTTTCTTGTCACTGGCGTCAGGGTCAATCCCCACACTGACGATTTCACCACCATTATCGTGGATTATGCGTGAAACCTGTTCAAAACCGTCCGGCTTATTCCCCACGTCTACCTCGATCCTCGATCCATTGTCCAGGATACCCATGATTTTGACGAAAGCGCCCAAGATATCCGTAACCGTAATAATTCCTATCACCTTCTTACCCTTATCGATAACAGGCATGCCGCCGATCTTTTTTTCAAAAATGATCCGGGCGGCGGTCTCAACGTGAGCGTCGGGGTTAATGGTAACGGGCTCTCTGATCATCAGGTCCGTCAGGGACAGGCCAGTGACAACAGCAGGAAGCAGACCCTGTTTCATATCTCCCAGGGTGACCCATCCCACTAACTTCTGTGACCGGCTTACAACAGGAAGATGCCGGATAGAGTTCTCCTGCATGATGTGAATGGCTTCTTGAACGGAAGTGCGTTCTGACACGGTAATTGGATCTTCAATCATCAACGACCGGACACGCATGGGCTGTCTCCTTATGGCAGAAATTGATTCTTAAAGATTACTACAAAGGCAGGATTTCGTCAAGAATTTCAGGCGGGATCAACTCCCTTTGGGTTGATACAGACAGAGAGGTTCTTCAGCAAGATAGTCACCTGTAGCCTCATAAGCTCTTGCGCGACAACCACCGCATACCTTTCGATACTCGCACTTGCCGCACTTTCCCTTTAGTCTGTCGTAATCTCTCAGGGCGTTGAATACTTCTGATTCATTCCAGATACGCGGGAATGGAGTCTGCGTCACATTACCGCAATTGAGGTCGAGAAATCCGCATGGTTGGACTATGCCGGTGTTTGACACGAAACAAAAGCCGATCCCGCCCAGACAACCCCGCGTCACGGCATCAAGCCCGTGGGTCTTGAACGTAACCGTTTTGCCATCCTTACGGGACCGTTGTCTAAGTATCCTGTAATAGTGTGGGGCGCAGGTGGCTTTCAATTGAAGAGGGACTCTGTCCCTCTGATCATAAAACCAGTTCAGGCTTTCTTCGTACTGTTGCGCCGAGATTTCCTGATCCACAATGTATTTGCCTCTACCAGTGGGAACAAGCAGGAAGATATGGTGAGCCACAGCGCCCAACTCAACGGCCAGCTCTTGAATCTTTGACAGCTCATCAAAATTTTGCTGCGTGATCGTAGTATTCACCTGAAAGTCAAGACCGGCCTGATTAGCCCATTTGATGCCACCAAGAGCCCTATCAAAGGCGCCTTCTACCTGGCGGAACTGATCGTGGCTTTCCGCTGTGGCTCCATCCAGGCTAATGCTGATTCGCTGAATTCCGACCTCAACCATCTTTTTTGCATTTGACTCCGTGATTAGTGTGCCGTTGGGGGCCATGACCATCCGGAGGCCATTGTCATTGCCGTAGCGGGCAATCTCAAAGATGTCCAGTCGCATCAAGGGTTCGCCACCTGTCAGGATGATGACAGGTTTTCCGACCTCTCTGACCTCGTCAAGAAACCTAAAACAAGCTTCAGTATCCAGTTCTCCAGAGTAGGGCCCCGCGGTCGCTGCAGCCCGGCAATGGATACAGTTAAGGTTGCAAGTCCGCGTGACCTCCCAGGCAATAAGGCGTAGATCAGATCCCTGTTTTTTGCCACCGTGGCCGGTATGCTTCGGTGATGCATGTGGATGCCCGTTCAATTGAAGTTCTCCTTGACTAATGACCTGCCAATTTCTTTGCCGCCTCTTTTGCAAAATACGTAACAATCAGGTCTGCGCCGGCCCGTTTTATGGCAACAAGGCATTCCATCATGATTCTTTCCCCGTCGATCCACCCCAACTTGTCAGCAGCCTTTATCATAGCAAACTCGCCACTCACCTGGTACGCCGCCAACGGCAAATCGACTTCTTCTCGCACCCTGCAGATGATGTCCAGATACGGCATGGCCGGCTTGACCATGACAATATCTGCGCCCTCTTCCACATCCATACTTACTTCACGAATGGCCTCCAGACTGTTGGCCGGGTCCATCTGGTAGGTCCGTCGGTCTCCAAACTGCGGGGCCGATTCAGCGGCCTCGCGAAATGGGTTATAGAAGGCCGAACAATACTTGGCCGCATAGGACATTATGGGAGTACTCTGAAAACCGTTTTCGTCCAGGGCCTCACGTATTTCCGCAACACGACCATCCATCATATCAGAGGGCGCCACCATGTCAGCGCCGGCCCGGGCATGAGACAGGGCTGTGCGGGCCAACAGGTCCAAAGTGGCATCATTGACTATGATCCCGTCTTCTACCATGCCGCAGTGCCCGTGGTCCGTATACTCACAAAGGCAGACATCCGTGATAACGACCAGATCCGGCGCCTTGTTCTTTATTGCCTTGACGGTTTTTTGAACAATTCCATCCTTGGCATAGGCCCCAGTGCCCAACGCGTCCTTTTTATCAGGAATGCCAAAAAGCATAATAGCAGGGATACCCAGGTCGTGAGCGGCCTTGGCCTCTTTGACCACATATTCTCTGGAAAGTTGATAGTGTCCCGGCATAGGCTCTATGGGCTTCTTCACGCCCTTGCCCTCCACCGCAAAAAGAGGCAGGATCAGGTCATCAACACAAAGCCGGGTTTCCCTGATCATACGCCTGAAATTCTCATTTTGCCGAAGCCGTCTTGGTCTGTAGTCTGGAAAAAGCATAGTTTACCTCTATTCTGGATAATCTTCAGTATCGTCCTCGGAAAAAATCCCCTTCACTGAAGCATTCAGGAATTCTTCAGGCTCTTCCAAGGCTTCCTTGGTCAGAACAAAATCCTTCCTGCCCGTCCTATCACGGATCAGTTTAAGACCGTATTCAAAGTCGCCTGTCAGCTTCTTGTAGAAATCCCCAAGGGCTGTCTGAGAACAGTTCATCTGAAGGATCAAGGCGTCTGTGGCATCTTCGTGGAGGGTAACATGCAGGTCATGGGTTCTGCAAAAGTAAGCTTCCAATTCCTTTATCTGGTCATAATAGCCTCTGATCTTCTTCATGACCCCGTTAATGTCGCAGATGTTTGCAGCATAGATCTCGGCAATCAAGTCAATGCGAGACCGGGTCATGATCATATCATGCCTGTTGGTCAGAATGGACTGGTTCTCTTTCACGTAACTCCTTATTGATTCCTTTTCGTATTCAAGAAGCTCTGTGTAGGTCCTATCCCACTTGGCCGCATGTGCCCCTGAGACTATTTCGCGGAAAGCGCCTTCAGGGTCTTTCACTACCTCTTCTGTAACGGCAAGCTTCTTGATGTCCGTGGAAGGAAGTCCCTTTTCCAGCTTGAGCAGCGTTTTCTCAATCACACTGACCAAGGCGCGGGCCCCAGTGCCCTCCTCGTAAGCAAGGCTGGCCATGGTTCTCAGGGCGGAGTCATCAAACCTGACTTCAATGCCGTAAGCCTTGAAGTCAAGCTTTTTGCTCAGAATAACGGAGTTGTTCGGATTTTCTAAAATGGCAAAGAGGTCATCTTCGCTCAATTTCTCAAATACGGAAATGACCGGCAGACGTCCAATAAACTCAGCCTCAAAACCGAACTTGATAAGATCCTCTGGTCTGACATGTTTCAAGTAATCGAGCGACTCTGACCTGCTCTTTAGAGAAGCGCCAAAACCGATGCTTTGATTTTCCATCCGCTTCCTTATTATGTCATCAAGTTCATTAAAGGCGCCGCTCATGATGAATAGGATGTTCTTTGTATTCACCACACGTTTTTTCCGTTTGCCGGTTTTG
>DAOUWN010000128.1 GCA_030667105.1 Deltaproteobacteria bacterium | reverse complement strand
GTAGTGTGAGGGGGATCAATCCCACCACGGGCGGGACCGGACCTTTTGAGGAGTTACTAGAAAACATACTATATGTTGATTCTTTTTTTATGATGCCACAATATATTGTTGACATTCTAATTTAATTGTTGTATGAAGAATGAATCTTGGGTGAAGAAGCTGGGCAGGGTTATCTTGTGAATAGTCAGCTTAATCAGTTACACGGGAGACTAGGTTCATTCCGGGGAGGGGGTCCGGATAATGAATGTATATGCTATTGCCCACGGTCTGCTGGAAGACCTGCAACACGAAAGCAGAAAGCACGGGGTGTCTCACATAAGCCGGGTGCATGTCAGAATAGGAAGCCTTTGCGGCATCATCCCTGAAGCTCTGACCTTTGCCTTTGAAGCGGCCTCAGAGGGCACGGTGGCCGAAGGAGCCGAACTGAACATAGGGGTTGTGCCTGCAAAAGGACGATGTCATCAGTGTGGCATAGAGTTCGATGTAGCCATGGATACCTCGATGTTAGTCTGTCCTCAGTGCGGCGGGATTATGGGTGAGTTCATCTCCGGGAAAGAGTTCGAAATCGCCTTGGTTAGAGGTAAGGCCGAGAGCACGTCCTGACACAACACTTCTGCTTTGCACTCCGCTCATGTATTATCTTTTCTGTTCTTCAGCATACTCTGAGTTAATGCTCTTAACGCTTTTAATTTGTCCAACGATATGATAACAAAAGTTTTACGCCGCAGGCGGCACGTCGAATGAGTGTTTTGAGATGGAAGTCTATTCCGGAGGAACCGATATGGAATCAAGACCGCCAGACAACGGAGGGATGCGTTCGGGAGTTGACCGGAGGCAATTTTCATACAGTAGCCATATTCCTGAGAGGCGAGCGAAACAGGACCGGAGAAGCGGCCTAGACCGGAGAGGTGGAGTGGATCGGAGAAGGACATTTCGTGTTTGACTGGCTGAAAGAATGGTCGGGAGTTGGTCAGCGGAGGCTTCAAGAATATGAGAAGGGTTGTTATCACAGGTATTGGACTTGTAACGCCATTGGGATGTGGAAGAGAGAGGTTTTGGAGTTCCCTTGAACAAGGAGTTTCAGGTGTAGACAGAATTACCAAATTTGACGCTTCGAAGCATGATTGTAAGATTGCGGCAGAGGTCAAGGATTTTGATCCACTAGAGTACGGTATGAATAAGAAGGAAGTTAGAAGGCTCGATTTTTTTAGCCAATATGCCCTAGCCTCTGCTCATCAGGCAATTGAAGACGCGAAATTGCCACTCAAGGACAAGAATCCTAACTTCGGAGTTATCGTTGGCTCAGGGGTTGGTGGAATATCAACCATAGAGGACGAAAAGGAACGATTCTATCTTAGAGAAAAGAAAGGAAAGAACGGAGCTTCTTTTGTCAGTCCGTTTTTTGTCCCCATGATTATGCCGAATGCGGCCGCTGGAAATATCAGTATGAAATACAAACTGAATAATGCAAGCATGAGCACAGCAAGTGCGTGCGCAACGGGTCTTCATTCGATCATATATGCTGCAAAAGATATCATGTTGGGTGATTGCGATGTTATGATTGCGGGTGGTACGGAAGGGGGTATCACTCCTCTGGGTGTTGGTTGCTTTGCAAACATGAATGCTATTTGCAAGGATTACAATGATGAGCCGCAAAAGGCGAGCAGACCTTTTGACCGTGACCGTAAAGGCTTTGTTATGGGGGAGGGCGCCGGCATAGTGCTCCTTGAGAGCCTTGAATATGCACTGAAACGGGGCGCCCGTATCTATGCTGAGATTGCCGGATACGGACTGACTTCTGACGCGCACCATATTACTGCCCCTGATCCGGATTCGTACGAGATTGCAAGGGCAATGAAGCTCGCCCTTGATAGGGCCGGGATCAGCCATGAAGAAGTCGATTATATTAATGCCCACGGCACGTCAACGCCTGATAATGATCTGTCAGAGACAAACGGCATTAAGAAAGTATTTGGAGATAGTGCCTATAAGGTCAAGATTAGCTCAACCAAGTCGATGATGGGTCATATCATAGGGGGCGCTGGAGCAATTGAGACTCTGGTTTGTCTCTTTGCTATGGAGAGAAGTATTGTTCCTCCAACAATAAACTACGAAAATCCTGATCCTCAATGTGATCTGTATTATGTCCCGAATAAAGCTGAACACTGTGAAGTCAATATTGCCATGAATAATTCATTTGGGTTCGGGGGTCATAATGCAGTGCTCCTGCTAAAGAGGTATGAAAATGGTCAGGGTTAGAAACATCAAACCAACGAGCCCTTTCACCCTGCTCCGCTTTCCCCTTGTCTGCCATGAATCCACGTGTTGTGGGTAGCTAATGTCCCTCAAGAGTGGCATTTGTTTTCCCAAAAGATAACCTAATTTACACAATTCTCTACACCTCTCTTGCCTGCCGATTTAGCCTAACTCTCTAGAAAGTAAAGGAAACACGTCCAATCGGCCAACTTGGCACGATGTTTTCATAAGGGTATTAAGCAAGGTCTGATTTGGCCGAACCGCCACGCAAGGGGCGGCGACCCACATAAGGGCGTTTTATGTTACATTACGACATGCGTTTTTGATTGTATGCCCCACAACATGGCACAACCGAAGTAGGGATATAAGAATTAGGCGCACTCGGGGGTATCTATATGGAATCAAGACCGCCAGACAACGGAGGCAGGCGTTCTGGAGTTGATCGAAGGCAGTTCTCCTACAGCAGCTGTATTCCTGAGAGGCGAGTCGAATCGGATAGGAGAAGCGGCACAGACCGGAGGGGCGGTGTTGACAGGAGAGAGGGTGTTGAAAGGAGAAAAATATTTCATCTTCTCTGACCTCTCAAAAAATTCGGACTGTAGAGTGCCATTTTGTGCAAGAAGGAAATTTTTTCCTAAAAAGCAGGAATAAGGGAGAGGCCAATGAGGTCTTGTTTTGGAATAGCATTATTTTTGTGTTGCATTTTAATGCCAGCATCGGCTGATTTGAGCGATTTTCAGCCAATAGTCCAGTACAGTTTGCCGGCAGACATCATGCTGGTTAAGTTCGCAGATGAGACTTGGGTCTATCGGTTATATGAAGACGGCACAGTGAGAAAAATGGTAAACAAGAAGAGATACGTCGCAGCATGCAATGAGGAGGAACCGAAGAATCGCAAGAGCAATGAACAGTTGACGGGTTGATTTTGTTATTTCCCCTGCCTTTCATCCCACCGGTAGTCACGCAAGGTTTTGGCAGAACCTTTGGGTTGACATCGTCCTTTCCCAATTATACGTTAGGAAGCAGCCTCACAACAGCTTCAGTTTGTTACGGATAAACACCAGTCTTGGGGAGATTCATTCCATGGTTACGTTTCGTCTAACAAGAAACTATCGAGTTTGGATTGTTGTGGGCCTTTTGTTGGCCGGCTGCAACCAACCCCAATCTATCCCGCCCTTTGACCTTGACCTCGAGGGATTAGCAGGTCAGATTGGTCACGGGCGATGAAGCTATCAATGCCATAAACAGACTCCATGGGATGCCTATCGATGTGGTGAGGGGCTTCATTGCCTATTATGAAGGTCTTCACGACAAAGCCACCATATGGTTGTCCGAGGCCACCTCTGAAGACCTTGCCAAAATTCAGATTGAGGTAATGATTGACAGGATGAAAAAGAGCAGAAGATCACCCTTTAGTCATTATCGCGTATTGGACGCAAACGGTGTGAGCGTCATAGGATTTGACGGGATGGGCCAGGTTCATTATGTTTTAAGAGACAACAAATGGGTCTATTGGATTAGTGCGGATGCAGGCCGCATAGATAAGATTCTGGACCATGTTATGAAAAGAACTTCGGGGGATGCTTATGAAGGGATCGAGAGTTCTTGTTACAGGTGGAGCAGGGTTTTTGGGCAGTCATCTGTGTGATAGATTGGTCTCAGAAGGAGCAGAGGTGCTTTGTCTTGATAATTTCTTTACCGGATCAAAAAGGAATATCTTGCACTTGATGGGCAACAGCAGCTTTGAGCTAATTCGCCATGACCTGGTGGAGCCTATCTTTCTGGAGGTGGATCAGATTTATAACCTCGCTTCTCCTGCATCGCCGGTCCACTATCAGTACAATCCTGTTAAGACTGTCAAGACTAATGTGATGGGGGCCATCAACATGTTGGGCCTGGCCAAACGTGTGAAGGCGCGAATTTTGCAGGCTTCAACATCTGAAATCTACGGCAACCCTCAGGAACACCCTCAAAAGGAGACCTATTGGGGGCATGTTAATCCCATCGGGCTGCGCAGTTGCTATGACGAGGGCAAACGGGTGGCTGAAACACTGATGATGGACTATTATCGCCAGAACCAGGTGGATGTGAGGATCGTACGTATCTTTAATACATACGGTCCGAGAATGGCTGTTTCAGACGGTAGGGTTGTGAGCAATTTCATTGTTCAGGCCTTGGGAAATGAGCCGATTACGGTTTATGGCGACGGCAGTCAAACCCGTTCCTTTTGTTATGTTTCGGACATGATTGAGGGGTGGATAAGAATGATGAACTGCGAGGATTTCATCGGCCCCGTCAATCTTGGCAATCCCAATGAGTTTTCCATCAAAAGGCTTGCTGGACTTGTCATCGAGATCACTCAGTCGAAATCAGAGATCGTGTACAAGTCTCTCCCTGAAGATGATCCGATTCAACGACGCCCGGACATTTCTTTGGCAAAGGAAAAGCTAAGCTGGGAGCCTCACGTAAATCTGGCGGAAGGGCTGGAGAAGACCGTGGATTACTTCAGGCGGGTTTTAAAATAAAGGAGCATTCCAAGTATTGCAGCCGTTATACGAGACATAAGGGTAGCTTGTGTGGGAGCCGGATACTGGGGCAAGAACTTGATCAGAAATTTTGATGAAATTGGCGCCCTTGATGTCATATGCGATACCAACGAGTCGGTGTTGGCAGACTTCAAGAAAATGTATCCGGAAAGACGTTTCAGCCGTTCTTTTTCTGAAATCCTTTCAGAGCCAAGCATTGATGCTGTAGTGATTGCAGCTCCTGCTGAGAAACACTATGTCTTGGCTCGGGAGGCCCTCTTGGCTGGGAAGCACGTCTTTGTGGAAAAGCCCCTTGCTCTTAAGGTGGAAGAAGGAGAGGAGTTGATTTCCATCGCTCAGGAGCGCCGGAAGATCTTGATGGTGGGGCATATTCTGGAATATCATCCGGCTGTGCTAAAGCTTAAGGAGTTGATCGATGCTGGGGATCTGGGCAGGATCAACTATGTGTATTCAAATCGGCTGAATCTGGGAAAGGTGCGGACCGAAGAGAACATTCTCTGGAGCTTTGCGCCCCATGATATTTCAGTACTGCTCATGCTTCTTGGTGAGATGCCAGAGAGTGTGACAGCTTTGGGCGGTTGCTATTTGCACCATGAAATTGCGGACGTCACTATCAGCACACTGAGCTTCCCCAGTGGTGTGAAGGCACACATATTTGTCAGCTGGCTGCATCCTTACAAGGAGCAGAGGCTTGTGGTGGTAGGGGACCGGAAAATGGCTGTCTTTGATGACACCTCAAAGGACCGCAAGCTCCGCCTTTATGACGAGGGGATTGAATGGGTGAATCGCATGCCTGTGCCGAGAAAAAAAGACCCTGTTGCCATCGAAATAGAGCTGGATGAGCCATTGGAGCGTGAGTGTTTGCACTTTCTGGACTCCGTAAGAAATGGCAAAGACCCCAAAACTGACGGACGTAGCGCATTGCGCGTACTGAAAATCCTAAATGCCTGTGAGGCATCCCTGGCCGGGGGAGGGGTTCCTGTCAAAATTGTGTCCACTGGGAGCGTAGAAGGTTATTTTGTGCACCCGAGCGCCTACGTCGACCATTCCGTTTCTATAGGGCCAGGAACCAGGATATGGCACTTTTCCCACATAATGGAGAATGCCGTAATCGGTGAGCGGTGCAACATTGGTCAGAACGTAGTGGTGGGACGCAGCGTTCGAATCGGAAACGGCGTAAAGATACAAAACAATGTTTCGGTATATGAAGGTGTGACTCTTGAAGATGAGGTGTTTTGCGGCCCCTCTATGGTCTTTACGAATGTTCACAATCCCCGCAGCCACATTCCGAGGAAGGACGAGATTAAGCAAACTCCTGTGAAGAAGGGCGCCACGATCGGCGCCAATGCTACCATCGTTTGCGGCAATACTGTTGGGCGATATGCCTTTATCGGCGCTGGAGCAGTGGTGACCAAGGACGTTCCGGACTATGCCGTTTTTGTGGGAAATCCTGGAAGAATTCAGGGTTGGATATGCGCCTGCGGCATCAGGATTGATTTTGATTCAAACAAGGCAGAGTGCCACAAGTGCGGCGCCCGCTATGTCAAGGATGGCAACAGTGTACGTCCTACCTTTAGCGTGGCTGACGAGTCTGAAGCTATGGGCTCGCTCAAAAATAACTTCACATTTTGATGCGCCGATCCATCCCGCCTGGCTGCGTTGCTCGTCGGTTAAATAGCTTGCTATTCGCCCTCCTCGCGCCTTGCCATGCGTGCGCCTCGACTCCTG
>DAOUWN010000050.1 GCA_030667105.1 Deltaproteobacteria bacterium | reverse complement strand
TTTTGATAAATTCGAAATTCGAAGCACGAAATCCGAAACAAATCCCAATGACCAAAGCACCAAATTCAAAAACACAAGCATATTTGGGACATTTCAGCTACTTACTGACAATAAAGTGCGATGTTTTGGTCATTTTGTATTCGAATTTTGAACATTGTTTCGAGGTTGCGGCTGACGCCTTGAGAACAGCACGATATTCGGATTTCGAATTTAACACGTCGCAACTCCTTCTAATTTGGGGAAACTCGAAAGACTTTGACGTTTCCCTGGGGGTGTTTGGGTGCAGTTTTCCTTTTTCCCGAAATCATGTTATTCGCTGCTATCCTCCTATTATCGCATTCGACGGCTTGCCTTTGAAACATGGGTGACTGCTTAGGGGCCAGGAGGACTATTAGAATAGGCGGTTTTCCCTTCCGGCTCAGCGCTCGATTATTGCAAAGACGGATTGTTTGCGTTGAAAAACACACGATTCAAAAAGACGCGGCAAAGCGATTCTGTTCACCGGCGGGGGGCAGGCGCCCGCCGGCGAGAGATTCCCAGGATCAAACCGAGCGCTGATGCCAGACTGAAAAAGGTGTTTGCCCGGATAGGAGTGCCCCCTAAGAAACCCTTCAAGCCGGATTCCTTCCAACTGAAAGCCGTTGCCGCTATTCGCAAATCGGACTGCCTGGTTTCGGCCCCGACCGGCTCAGGAAAAACTTGGATCGCCCAGGAGGCCATGCGACACATACGCAAGAAAGGCGGCAAGGCATGGTACGCCTCGCCACTAAAGGCCTTGACTAACTCAAAGCTCATTGAATTCAGCAAGGAATTCGGCCCTGATCATGTGGGAATATTGACAGGGGACCGCAAGGAAAATGCCAATGCCCCAATTATAGTAGGGACTACCGAGATTTTGCGAAATCAACTCTATGATGCCATGCATGAGGCCGTGGATATCGAGTCAGACCTCGTGATCCTGGATGAGGCCCATTTCCTGGGAGACGATGATCGTGGCGTGGTGTGGGAAGAAATCATGATCTACCTGCCTGTACGGGTCCACCTCCTGCTCCTTTCGGCCACAATAAGAAATGCTCGCCAGGTCGCCAATTGGCTGGAATCCATTCGGTGCAAGTCCTGTGTGGTGGTGGAAGAGACCGGCCGGCCTGTTCCTCTCTTTCCGCTGTTTTTCGATCCTTCGGGCAGGCTTTTACCTCTCATAGATTCCAAAGGCACGGACAAGAAGGTCAGGGCCTATCTGAACAGCCCGAATCCCCCTGTCCTTGCTCCTCCGCGAAGCCTTCCCCCCTTTGGGGATATCATGAGGGTCTTGAGAAAATACGATCTCCTTCCTGCCATTTTTTTTATGAAGTCTCGCGCAGACTGTGACGCGGCCCTTGACCGTTGCATCGAAAGCCCGGGCCGAAGCGCAGGAGAGCGACGCAAATTGAATAAAGGAACCGATGAACTGATCCAGGGGCATTCCCATCTGGCAGGGCACAGACAGATGTGGCATTTAAGAAATGCGCTTGTGGCGGCCCATCACAGTGGGCAGCTTCCAATGTGGAAACTCGTCATAGAACACTTGATGACCGAGGGTTTGCTTGATGCGGTCTTTGCTACCTCGACGGTGGCTGCAGGCGTCAATTTCCCAGCCCGAAGCGTGGTGTTCCTGAATTCAGACCGGTACAATGGCCACAAATTTGTGCCACTAAACAGCACGGAATTTCATCAGACAACGGGCAGAGCCGGCAGGCGGGGCAAGGACCGTATTGGTTTTGCTGTGATTATTCCGGGAAAGTTTATGGATGTGCGGTTGATTGCAGATCTTTGCACAACAGCGCCAGAAGACGTGCTTAGCCAGATTAAAGTCGATTTTTCCATGGTCCTTAACCTGCTTTTGTCTCATAGCCCTGATGAGATCAAGGGGATTGTTGAGAGATCTTTCGCCTCATACTTGAACATGGTGAACCAGCAACCAGGGCTTGAGCAGAAGGTCAAGGAGGCTGGCCAGAACCTCATGACACTCCTTCCTGAGGCCCTGTGTGCGGGGCCGGAGTTTGTTCTCGATCTGATCAGGAACCGGGCTGCCTTGATCAATGAAATCAAAGAGCTGAGACGGGATCTTGTAACGCTTGAAGCAAGGCTTTCTAAAGTTACAAAGCTGACGCGAGGACGCCTCTTCCTGGACCAGCGCAACCGGATGTACTGTGCTGTGAAACCACTTGTGAAGCGAGATGAACAGGGTGTGCTCGCTTGCCGGGTGAAAAAGAATCTCCCGATGCGTGGCAGGCGCCTGAACATGAGATGGTTTCGGCCGCAAAAGGTTTCTCAAATCCTGGACAAGGTACTGGACTTGCCTCCCTTTGATGATCCAGGCAAGATCAGGACATTATTGGATCGTACCGCAGAGGCGGAGGCCCCACCAGTGTTAGAACCTCTGCCACTCGGGGAAAAGGAACTCTCACAGCTCAGCCCTGTCAGGAGCCGCTCTCTTCATCTTGAACACCAACTTGACGGCCTGATTTGCAGGCAGTGTAAGCACTTCAGGACCTGTCACGGGAAGACCAGAGGGGCTTTCAAGAGGGTCCTGGAAGACTTCACAATGAAGTGGGATGGTGCAAACGCCGTGCGTATGCGACTGTGGAATGATTTTGTAAGACATCTCCAGTTCCTGAAGGAAGAGGGCTTTGTCACCGAGGACAACAAACTAACCGCTGACGGCACCTGGGCATCTCAGCTCAGGCTCGACCAACCTCTCCTGATTGCCGAAGGCTTGCGCACTGGCGTGTTGCCGGATTCCGACCCTGCCTTGCTCGCAGCCCTGGTGGCGGTCTTTGTGCATGACCGGGACGTGGAGCAGAAGCTAGACGAATCAGCAATGCCAAGGCGTCTTTTGAAGGCTTTTGAGAAGATGAAAAAGGCCCTTAACCCCCTGATGGAGCGAAAGAGCGTGAGGGGATTTGAAATAAGGCCGGTCTCCTTGTGGCCTGCTGCCACTATTTATGCTTGGGCAAAAGAGCAGCCCTGGGACAAGGTGCTGGAGATTGCAGAAATGGCCGAGGGGGACCTTGCCATGCTGGTTACAAGGACTGCTGAGAGCCTCAGGCAGATCGGTTCTCTGAAGAAGGTATACCCTGCCGTTGCCCGAAGCGCTGTGGACGCGATTACCATGATTCTCAGGGAACCGGTGATTTTAGGTTAGTCCGTGACGTGCTCGTCGCAGCAAGTTACAGGCATATATATTGCATACAAGGCACTTAGGTATTTTGAAAAAAAGCCGATATAGACATTGAACACAGAGACTGAAAGGGGCCAAATGAAGAAAAAGGATTTTTGTCATGAGGCAGGAAAGTCACTGGAAAAAATCAGACGAATTGAACCAGGTTGATGGCAAACATGTGCCTGAAGACTATGTATGGGCAAGAAGCGAAGAGGCTAGGCTCCGTGCATTGTCGCTGTATGTGATTCGGTCGATTGTGGAAAAACACGCAGGAACCATAGACATAGACCTGGCAACCGACACCATAAACATAGACGTGCCGGAAGAGGAAAAGCTTGCCTGCGCTCAAGAGATTGAGGAACAGGTCGGTTCAATGTGCCACTAAATGCGCGCTTTGTCCTGGTCCTCTCAACATCATCCAGAGCGTGCTGGTAACTGAAAATACTCATTTGTAATTGAGATCACGTAATCAATTACAAATGGGCGATTTCTGAAACGTTATGTGGTGCAGGCCATGCACAAACTACGCGTCAAGTGTATTAAGTGTGGCAAGGAGTGGGAAAAGGACTCCGTCATACCCTGGGGGCCTGAAGATTATAGCTCCTCGCTTTGCGCGGCCTGCTTCAAAGAGGTTGCCGGCCCCTTAATTCACAAAAAACAACTGCAGGAAGGTAACTTCGACTGCTTCGGCAAAGCAGGCGTATATTGCGATCAATTTGACTGCAAGTATAAACAGTGGTGCCTTAACCCACCCCTTCACAGTTATCTGGGGAGTTCAGGCCTGGATCCCTCAAGTACGTTAAAACCCGCAAATCACACCTTTTGACAATACTGCAACTTTCTGTACCGTCAAATCTGAGGGCGCTTTGATTTCCTGCAGTTTTGTGGGCGCCATTCTTGTCTTCCAGCATAGCCATCCGGAGGCCCCCACAGGAGTTCCTTCTAAAACCGCTTCAATAGCAAAGGATTGCGTTCTTCACCCTCTTTTGCTGTGTCCTTTTTCCAGAAATTTTCGGGATAGTAGGTCTCCATAACCTCTCCACATTTGTCACAGGAGACCATTGCGCCCAGGTCCTGGCCAAATTCGCTGAGCAGTGTATGCAATTGCCCATTCAAAAAAGGGATTAGTGTATAGTTCTGCCTAGCCTCGCGAGCACAATCCACACATAGGTACCGAACATCCTCACTTTGATCCTTGTTCCTGAATGCCGCTATGCCATTCAACTTAAAACGCACCAAACTCATGTCAATCATCCTCCCTTTCTTTCAAAAGTCTTTGCCTCAAACAGCGAGGCTGAAAATTACAGAGACCCAGTACCATGCTCAATATCGAATGTCAATCATATTGTGGTCACGGACTTCAAACATTCTATATATAGTGTTTTGGTCAACTGACATTTGGATTTTGATATTCGGATTTGCGGCTGCTGCCTTGAGAACGGTACGGATTTTGAGACTCCCATAACCGTCCAATATTAGCAATTTGGCACCGACTTTGACGTTACCTTGGACGCGCGGCGACCTGACATTGACGAATGGTAGCTTTAATGTTATAAAATACTTAGCGTATCATTCCAATTATACTCAGAGAAAGATTGTGCCAGGCAAGAACCTTTTTGAAAAGATATTGGAAACCCACGGGGTGCACCCGACTTCCCGGCCGGGAGACTCCATAGAAATTCCGATTGACCAGACGCTCACTCAGGACGCCACTGGCACCATGGCGTGTCAACAGTTTGAGGCCCTTGGCGTGCCTTGCGTACGCGCCAAGCTATCGGTGAGTTATGTTGATCACAATACCTTTCAGGCAGGTTTTCAAAACAGTGACGACCACCGATTTCTCCGCTCCTTTGCTGCCAAATACGGAATAGTATTTTCCGGTCCTGGCAATGGCATCTGTCATCAGGTTCATCTGGAGCGATTTGGAGTGCCGGGTGACACGCTCCTTGGCTCAGACAGTCATACCTCTACAGGTGGGGGCATTGGGATGCTCGCGATCGGGGCTGGTGGCCTTGATGTTGCAATGGCGATGGCTGGTGAACTTTTCCGGTTAAGGCGCCCGGAGGTAGTCCTTGTCCGGCTGGAAGGAGCGCTTTCTCCTTGGGTCACAGCAAAGGATATCATTCTGGAAGTGCTGCGACGCATTTCCGTTAAAGGAGGTTTCGGCCTGGTCTTTGAATACGGTGGTCCGGGGGTAGCAACACTCTCCGTCCCTGAAAGGGCTACGATCACGAACATGGGCGCAGAGACAGGAGCCACAACGTCGATCTTTCCGAGTGATGAAGTTACCTTGGCCTTTCTGAAGTCTCAGGGACGAGAGAAAGACTGGAGGGCCATTTTGGCTGATCCTGATGCCTCTTACGCTGAAGTTATGACCATTGACCTTGCCGAACTGGAACCACTGGTCGCACAGCCCCACATGCCGGATCGGGTCTGTCCGGTGAGAGATGTTGAAGGGCTCAAGTTGGATCAGGTGGCCATCGGCAGTTGTACGAATTCATCCTACAAGGACCTGGCAACTGTGGCTGCCATCCTGAAAGGAAAATCTGTCCATCCAGAGACAAGCCTTGCCATATCACCGGGCTCGAGACAGGTCTTGGCTGCACTGGCAGAAAATGGCGGCCTGAACGATATGATAGAGTCAGGAGCCCGAATCCTGGAATGTGCCTGCGGTCCTTGTATCGGAATTGGGCAATCTCCTCCGACTGACGGGGTGAGTCTGAGAACCTTCAACCGGAATTTCAAGGGCCGCAGTGGAACCATTGGCGCTAAGCTCTATCTGTGCAGTCCGGAGATGGCTGCCATCTCTGCCCTGAATGGACAGATCACTGATCCGAGATCGTTTGGAGAGCCGGTCAAGGTGGCCATGCCCAAGGTTTATCCGGCTATTGACCATCTCTTTTTGAAACCTTCGGATAATCCTGAAGATGTGGAAGTGGTGCGAGGGCCGAATATCAAGCCTCTTCCACAGGGTAAAGCCATGGCTGAACACTTCAAGGGCGAGGTCTTGCTTTGCTTGGGAGATGATATTACCACAGACGACATCATGCCGGCAGGCGCCCACATCATGTGTCTGAGGTCAAACATCCCTGCAATTTCGCAATATGTGTTCTCACATCACGATCCCGGCTTTGCAAAAAGGGCCATTGAAAAGGGTGGAGGCCTTATTGTGGCCGGCAAAAACTACGGGCAGGGGTCGAGTCGGGAACACGCGGCCCTGGCTCCCATGTCTTTGGGCATTAAAGGAGTCATTGCCCTTTCTTTTGCCAGGATCCATCGTGCAAATCTCATCAATTTTGGCATCTTGCCCATGACGTTTTCCAGGGCTGAGGATTTGGGACAGATCAGGCTTGGCGACCAACTTGCGGTGGAAGATGCGACAATCTCAGTTAGAAGTGGAGAAAAAACACTTCGTGTTGTAAATAGAACGCAGAAAAATGATTTTCATGTATCCATTGATCTGGATGAGACAGAAAGAGACGTGGTGATTTCAGGTGGACTCTTGAATCACTTTAGACTAAGGAACCCGAATTCAGGGGTTTCGCCCCAATTGGAGTGATGGAGTACTGGAGTAATGGAATCATGGCACTTTTTCTACTGGCCAATACTTCACTACTCCAACACTCCATGTCAGTGGCACAGACATATTGCTCCGAAAGACGTATGATTTCACTAGGTTGTAGAAGCCACGAGACGTCAAATTAGAGTTGTGAGGTTATCATGCTGTACTTAATGAGAAAACATGCAGGCTCCTGGATTATCAAAATCGTCCTTGGAGTTATTGTCGTGGTTTTCGTATTCTGGGGTGTTGGCAGCTATCGGGACCAGAAGGGAAGCCGTGTTGCAATTGTTAATGGCCAAACCATTGCTTTAGAGGAGTACCGGAGCGCCTATGAACAGCTAAAGGAGCAGTACCGGAGGCAGTTCGGAAATGCCTTGGATCAAAAGCTCCTCAAGACACTTGGTCTCAAGAAACAAGCCCTGGACCAATTAATTAACCGCAGGCTTGTCCTCCAGGAGGCCAACCGTCTTAACCTGCATATTACCAAGGAGGAACTCATAAGGGCTATCCGGACGCTTGCTGCGTTTCAAGAGAACGGTCATTTTGATCCCCGGCGGTATCAACGCTTGCTGGCTGCCAACCGGATGACGCCAGAGATATTCGAGGAAAAGATGAAAGATGATCTCCTTGCGGAAAAGCTGCAGGGGTTTATTCTGGGGAGTATCAAGGTATCAGATGCCGAGGCCCTGGAGACCTTCAAGTGGCGTGAGGAGAAGGTGAGCCTTGAGTATGTGGTCTTCAAGCCGTCATCATATAAGGATGTCAAGGTAACCACGGAAGAAGTTGAATCCTATTTTTCGGAGAACGAAAAGGCCTACGAGATACCCCCTAAGGTAAAGGCCGGGTATCTCCGTTTTGGTTTCAAGGAACTTGAATCCCAGGTCGATGTCTCAGAAGATGAGATCAGCCAGCATTTTGAGATCAATAAGAAAACATATGCCACACCAAAGAAAGTCCGGGCGCGTCATATCCTTTTCAAGGTAGACCCCGGCGCCACACAGGAAGAACTGGACGAGGCACGTAACAAAGCACAGTTGGTCCTGGAGGAGGTGAAATCCGGGGCGGACTTTTCCAAGCTGGCCCAGGAGTATTCTGATGATCCGGGCAGCAAGAGCAAGGGGGGCGATCTGGGATTTTTTGCAGGAGACAGGATGGTAAAACCGTTCGCAGATGCTGCCTTTGCGATGAAGTCCGGTGAGATCAGTGAGCTAGTGGCAACCCGTTTCGGCTGGCATATTATCAAGGTTGAGGAGGTCCAGGAGGCCAAAGAGCCGGCATTAAGTGAAGTCAAAGACCGGATTCGAAGCAAACTCGTAAAGGAAGGAGCCAGAACCCATGCCTATGACCAGGCAGAAGAGATGTATGACGCAAGTTATGGGGCTGGGCGCCTTTCCGATGTGGCAAAGGCCCACGGGACTGAGATGCTTGAGACCGATTTTTTTCCCCGCGGTGATCTTGTGAAGGGGATCAAGCAGGCGCGAAAGTTTGCCGAAGTAGCTTTTGACCTCGGCGATGACGAGGTGAGCGAACCCCTGGAACTGGCAGACGGCTATTATATCCTTGAAGTGATCGGCAAGAAGGAAGCAGCGATTCCTGAGTTGGGATCGGTCGAAGAAAAGGTACGAAAGGACCTGATCGGGGTCAGACAAGATGAGCTGGCCAAGAAGGAAGCCGAGAATTTTCTGCAAGCCATAAGAAACGGGAATGAGTTTGAAGCAGAAGCCAAGCGTTTGAAACTGGAAGCAAAAACCACGGACCTTTTCAAGCGGTTTGGATCGATTCCAGGGATTGGTTCCGAAAGGGAAATCATGGATGTTGCTTTTCTATTAAGCCCCTCAAAACCCATACCAGAGGCAGTTGTCAAGGGAAGACAAGGCTATTATGTAATCCGATTGAAGGACCGGCAGGATGCTGACCCAAAGGAATTTGAAGACAGAAAAGCAGAAGTCAAATCCGGCATCATCTCCCAGAAGCGTCAGAAACTGATGGAGGAATGGTTCGCTCATTTACGCCGGCAAAGTGAGATCACTATTGAGGAGGGTTTTTTCGACTGATGCACGAAGTTTCCATCGCACAGGGTCTGCTCAAGATAGTCGAGGACGAAACCAAGAAACACGGGGCCTCCCGCGCCACACGACTGCATGTTCGAATCGGCGAACTTTCTGCCTGTGTTCCTGACTCACTGACCTTTGCCTTTGAGGTGGTCTCAAAGGGCACGGTGGCAGAGGGGGCCGAACTGAGCATAGAGATGGTGCCTGCCATAGGACGATGCGACAAGTGTGACGTAAAATTTAGTGTGGATGACGTCATGTTTTTGTGTCCTCAATGTGGCGGCGTTGCTGCTGAAATCATCTCCGGCAAAGAGCTTGAACTCACCGAAATCGAGGCAGATTAAGGGCTCGTCACTCAATAACTGTCACATCTTGCTCGTCTTTTGGGCCGTCTTCTGCGTTGCTCGGTTGGTCACATACCTCGCGGTATGCTCCCGCCCGAGTGCCTTGAATACAACTCAAAATCCTTCGCAATCTTGAGACACTTATTTCGTGACGAACCCTAGAAGTTCGAGCCGGCTTAGACCATGGATAATTTCGAGACCCTGAGCGCCTTGATCTCCAAGCGACCCGACGCTGCCTTCTTGATCGCAAGCACCCTTTTGGTTCCTGTCTCACCACTTTTCAAAGGAACGCCCTGCGTTGTCAGGGAATGGCCATAACGCCGGCATTCGCCGGGTCCATATTGGAAACGTCCATATGCTGGGGGATGACTACTAACGAAGTCGTCTGTTAAGAAAGCAGAAGAAGATACTGCAATCCAACTCAATGAAGTGGAATGAGAAAAAGGAGAAGTTGAAAGAGATCTATGAGCGCTTTGAAAAGGACGCACGTGAATTCAAGAAAGGGGCTATTTGCAGGATAGGGTGCACGTACTGTTGCACAGACGTGGGAAACGTGGACATCAACACCCTTGAAGGGCTGATTATCTGGGATCGAATCAACACCTTCCCGGCAAACCTGAAGCGCCAACTCAAGCAGAAGCTTGCTCAAAATAGGCAGGAGAAAGAGAAACACAATATTGCCCCGTGCCCGTTCTTAAAAGATGACGACTCATGTCTCATCTATGACATTCGTCCTTTCAGTTGCAGGCAGCTTTACTCCATACGGGAATGCCAGGGTCGAGGCCCTACAGTCCATCGACAGGCTGTGGCTTTGGCAAAAAAGGCAGTTAGAGAAATGCAGCACTTGGATGACACAGGATATTCCGGGCACATCAGCTTCATTCTTTATCTTCTTGACGAACCTGGATTCAAAAAGCTCTATTTATCCGGAGGATTTGACCCCGCAAAGATTATGGAGTTCGGCAAGACGCATGGTATCATCATAAACCGTCTTGCAAAATAGCGCTTCTTTTCCAATGATTGACTAGGAGTTCGTTGTTATAGCTATTTGAAATCTTGACAGTTTTTGAAACACAGATTGGCAAGAACGTGAAACTAACTTGACGCTGGCGGCCGTTGCCATATCTGTTTGAGATCTTGAAAACTCATTGATTGTAGAGTGGCAAGCAAGCTGTGCTCCGGCCAAAACACAGATAGCGGAAAGAGATTTGTGTTGTGATGCCAGTTATCCAGACACCGACGATGATAGATATCTA
>DAOUWN010000041.1 GCA_030667105.1 Deltaproteobacteria bacterium | reverse complement strand
CCTTTGACTTTCGGGACGTCTCTGGCGAGGCGCGGATTCTTTTCGATCACATGGCTGCCCAGAATTACGAGGGTGCGAGCATATTCTGGGTGAGACGCTTGGCGGCGTTCGATGGGGAAGAGGCAGCGGATGGAAACAAATCCGGAGAACTATCGTATGTCAGTAGCCGGTTTTCTGACAGAGCTGGACCGCATGAACTTGGAACTCCGAGAGTACTTGTGGGCGCATCCAAGCCAGCTCGCTGAAATCCGGAAGACTGCGTAACAAGGCCGAACAATGTCATGGAGACGGATTCCGAGAAGCTGACCTAAACAAAGGACCATGATCGAGACATGTTCTCGAAGAAAGGAGGATTCAAATGGCAAAGGACAAAAGTATACTGACTACCAACTTTGGCGCACCGGTCGATGACGACCAAAACACCATGAATGCGGGCGACCCAGGGCCTATCCTGATCCAGGATGTCCATCTGCTCGAAAAGCTGGCCCATTTTGACCGCGAGCGGATCCCCGAGCGCGTCGTGCACGCCAAGGGGGCGGGCGCCTACGGCTACTTCGAGGTTACGCATGATGTGGCCCAATACACCAAGGCAAAGTTTCTCTCCGAGATAGGAAAACGTACGGATCTCTTTATCCGCTTTTCCACCGTGGGCGGTGAGAGAGGATCCGCAGACGCAGAGCGGGATCCGCGCGGATTCGCGATAAAGCTTTACAGCGAGGAGGGAAATTACGACATGGTAGGGAACAATACCCCTGTATTCTTCATCCGTGATCCACTTAAGTTCCCCGATTTTATCCACACGCAGAAGCGTGATCCGGCAACCAATCTAAAGGACCCGGATATGTTTTGGGATTTCCTCTCTCTAACACCCGAGTCCATCCATCAGGTGACCGTACTTTTTTCCGACCGGGGCACTCCAAAGAGCTACCGCCACATGAACGGCTACAGCAGTCACACCTTCAAGTGGTACAATGACAAGGGTGAATACGTGTGGATGAATTACCAGATCGAGACCGAGCAGGGCATCCAGAACCTCACCCGTGAAGAAGCGGCCCAAATGAAAAGCGACGACCCTGATCACGCCACCCGTGACCTGTACCAGGCGATCGATCGAGATGAGTATCCGGCCTGGAAAGTCTATGTTCAGATCATGACCCCTGAACAGGCCGAGGAATACCGCTTTGACCCCTTTGACATCACCAAGGTCTGGTTTCATGGTGACTTCCCCCTGATACCAGTAGGCCGTATTGTTCTTGACCGCAACCCTGAAAACTACTTTGCCGAGGTGGAGCAGGCCGCCTTCTCTCCCTCTAACTTCGTTCCTGGTATTGCCGCGTCACCAGACAAGATGCTCCAGGGCCGTCTCTTCAGCTACCAGGACACCCATCGCCATCGCCTGGGACCAAACTACCACCTGCTGCCCGTGAACCGGGCCAAGGCGTGTCCAGCGCAGAACTACCAGCGGGACGGATTCATGCGCTTTGACGCCAATGGCGGTGGCAGCCCAAACTACTACCCAAACAGCTTTGGCGGCCCCATACCTGATCCCACAGCAGGTGAACCCCCTTTTGATGTATCAGGGAAGGCTTCACGTAAGCCATACACCCACCCCAACGACGATTTCTTTCAGCCAGGGGAGCTTTACCGAAGGGTGATGACCGACGAAGATCGGGATCACCTGATCGGTAATATTGTAGACCACTTGGGCAGCGCGAAAAAACGGATCCAGTTGCGCCAGACAGCCCTCTTCTACAAGGCAGACCCTGAGTACGGCCGGCGCGTGGCCGAAGGGTTGGGACTGGATAAGAAGGAGGTTGAACGTTTGGCAGATATGTCTCATCAAGAACGCGCCAGGGCGACCGAGCAATGAACCTATGGCGATGCAAAATAGTCATCTGGCCATTAAAAAGGGCTGGTGGAAAGACTAACGAATAGCTTTTGAGTAGGGTTTTTAAGCCGATTATGCAGGCAAATCTATGAGCAAAAGGAGGTGAAGGAAATGGGAGACAAGCAAGAAAGTTGGGTGTGTGCCCACTGTGGCTACACGGCATCAGGTAAATTTGTTGGGGATATCTGTCCTCAATGCAATCAGACGTACTGGAAATGCGGCAAGTGCGGATTCCTGATCACGGCCGGAACACCGCCGGATGTTTGCCCTAACTGTAGCGAGAAGTGTGATTTCCTAAACGTCACTTGCTATACGCCTGAGTGCGGAGGGCCCGGTCACGTTGACACCAGGTTATAGATCAAATCCACACGGCGGTGTTGTCAAAAAGGGGGAAGTGTTCCAAATAGAGTGAACATGACGAGAGGCCTTGCAAGAATGGGAGGATAAGAATGCATAAGAAATGCTTTCAGATCACGTTAGTGTTTTCAATTGTATTTTTTGCCGCCTCCTATGCGGCAGCCCATTGTGAGATCCCCTGCGGGATCTACGATGATGAGATGAGAATCAACATGATCGCTGAGCATATCACCACCATTGGAATGCAGTGAGTGTTTGAATAAATATGAGGGAGGCTATAAATGAAAAAAGGAACAATCACTATCGGATCTTTGTTAATTTCAGCGTGCTTGTGGGTAGGCCCTTTGGCTTTTGCAGACATGCCTGGGCCCGACCCTGGTTCACTGTGGGATCATATCACAAAGGTTTCCCCTTACAAGGAATGGTCCTTCTGGCCTGATCACCAGGGAATGCAGCCGGGTCGAGCACCGCATGGTCCTTTGCATAAGGTGTATGTGAATGACCGAGCCTTGAATTCGCCAAGACCTCCCGTTCAGTATGGGGCCATCGAGGTTAAAGAAAACTATAGCAAGGCTATGGAACTCAAGGCTATCACCGTGATGTACAAGGTCCAGGGATACAATGCCAAAGACGGAGACTGGTTTTGGGCAAAGTTCACCCCGGATGGCAAGGCCAAGCCTTTTGGCAAACCCGCAGGCTGTGTAGGCTGCCATGGGACGAGGGCAAAAAACGACTTCATACTGGTTCACGAATTTGATTAGTCTCCATCCCCCGCGGCGGGAGGTGCTTAGAGAGAGGGAGACAGCGTATCTTTGACAAGGAAGAGGGGGCTAATGGGAACTGCCGTGCTTTTTATTCATCCCATCATTCAATTCTCGGCCACACTGTTGGCCCTGTATGTATTCTATCTTGGAGTTCAGCGGTTTCGCTTCCTCCATATGAACCAAAAGACTGTTTTCAAGTGGAAGCGGCATGTGGCCCTGGGCAAGATGGCCCTCGGGGTATGGTTGGTCGGCATGGTTTCGGGCATGACGATGGTATATCTTTACTGGCACGGGTTCCTCATAACGGGAGCTCATGGCAAGGTCGCTCTTGTGTTGCTGCCTTTAGTAATCTTTGGCCTAGTTTCCGGTCTTTACATGGACCGTAACAAAAAGAAACGAGGAGTTTTTCCGCTTATCCATGGCTTGAATAATCTAGTTGTCTTAATTCTTGCAGTAGCCCAGGCTATTAGCGGCCTATGGGTGTTCAATGCCTTCGTGTTAGGCGGCTAGGATCTTTCAATCCATTGCTCATTTCTTAACAATTTTGTTTGATAAAACTTAAAATGATACGTCATTTCTATTGTATTCTTGAGGGGAAATTGTGTTATTAAAAAACGCATAGCCATGCAAACGTGAAAGGGAATAACGACGATGAGCAAGACTGAACAGAACTTGATGGAAGCTTTCGCAGGGGAGTCACAGGCCAACAGGAGGTATCTGGCCTTTGCCAAGCAGGCAGAAAAAGAAGGTTATCCCCAGGTAGCCAGACTCTTCAGGGCGGCTGCTGAGGCCGAAACAGTACACGCACTGGCTCATCTGCGTGCCCTTGGCCAGGTTAAGGGTACGGCTGAAAATTTAAAGGAAGCCATTGCAGGCGAGACGCACGAGTTTATGGAGATGTATCCGGCCATGATCCGGGCTGCCAAGGAGGAGAACAATAAGGCGGCAGAGACCTCCTTCACCTATGCCAATAAGGTGGAAGAGGTTCATGCTTCACTTTATCAGAAGGCACTGGACAACCTCGAGTCTGCGGAAGAAACAGACTTCTATGTATGTTCTGTATGCGGTTATACCTGCGAAAAGGAGCCACCGGACGAGTGCCCGGTGTGCGGTGCCAAATCGAAGGCTTTTGTTAAGATAGATTAACGGTCAAGAGCAAACCTGGAAAAGGGAGGGACAAGCATTGATCAGTTAGACACGCGTCTTGCCGATGAGCATTAGGAAAGGAGGTGGGAGGAGGCAACGGTGTAAACAGGAAACAAAGCCCATCAGGGTGACAGTCCGGAGCAATACGTGCCGCGAACTATTTCTTGCCAGGCACGTAAGAAATCATGACAGCTTTTATATGATCGCTTTTTGAGGAGGGAGAAATGTCAAAGAAAAGATTCGTAGTAAGGGCCGAATGCCCGGCATGCGCCGGCTGTGGGACCATCTACAATATTAGCCCGGAAATCCTGCGTGAAAAGTTCATAGGCGATGAAAAAGAGATCGATATTCTCTGCCCTCTCTGTGGAACCAAGCACAAGGGGAAACTACATGAAGAGGAAGAAGCGGAATGACTACTAGGTAACAGATTGGGCCTTTCCTGGCAGGATGCAAGTTCAGGCCTGCGAGGGAGAAGGCCTGGCGCCTTGCCTTTTGCCTTTTTCGTCGTTTAGGATAGACGTTTCGAAATTAAGGGAGGTTGTTGTGGAAAAACAAGCATTGATTGATCTGTTGAACAGGGACCTTGCCGATGAGCATGCAGCGATCATACGGTATCTTGTCCACGGGTGGATGGAAGGAGAAGATACTCCTCTTGGTTCGAGCCTCATTTCCATTTCCAGGGAGGAGATGTGGCATATGCATTGGCTCGGGATGATCATAGGTGAATTAGGGGGCGAGCCCAACTTCACACCGGCTCCGTACCCTTATGATCCAACCAGCCGGGCCACGATGCTCAAGTCCTATGTCGAATACGAGGAGAACCTGATCCCTCATTACAGCGGAGAAGCGGATAAAGTAGATGATCCCCATATCAGGCGGGTCCTTGAAAGAGAAGCCTGGGAATCGGCGATACACGCCAGGAAGTTTCAAAGAAAGCTCGATAAATTGAGTCCGGAAGAGGCTGCACGTCCTCCAGGGAAAGCAAGTGAACTGCCCAAGGAATTGCTGGATAAACTGCAGGAAGAGGTGACAAGTAAATATACCGAGATGCTGCAACACCTCCGCACTGCCTGGGTTTTCCAACAGGATAAAACCATGGGCTGGAAGATTATGGACCAGGCTATGGAAAAAATGAGGCACCTTGCGCATTTTGCCGAAGATATCGCCGAGGATGGCGTTGCCCCTAAGTTCAAGGCGGGACAGATTGACATAAGTAGTGCCATTGGGCAGGCCTTGAAAAAGGGACTGGAAGATGTCCGGACAGCTCGTGAACGGCACTTGAGGTTCAGGCAGGACAGCGAAGTGCAAAAGCACTCCGGGCTTGTGATCAATCTGGACCTCACCGTCCAGCAGGAAGAATACGAGGCGGCAGAACTGAAAGACTGGAGCAAGGACAAGTGAATGTCTTCCTATGGCAACAGCATCCTGTTGCCAGCAATGGCCAACCAAGTTAAACAAGGGGCCGCATGAAAACAAAACACATCATAGCTGTGCTGATACTGACCATGGGTTTCTGCTCAGCTTCATCTGCTGTTGGTGATAACAGGGGCGCGCAGAGCATGGTGCTTCATGGTGGAAGGTCTGGGGATGTACCTTTTCCCCACCACAGGCATCACGAAGCTCTTAAAGGCTGCAATCCTTGCCACGACATTTTCCCCAAGGTTCCTGGTAGCATTGAGTATTTAAAGGGAGAAGGAAAACTGCAAAGGAAAGAGGCCATGAATCAGTGCCGGGCCTGTCACATAGAAAAGGCCAGTAAAGGTGAAAAGACCGGCCCGACCAGGTGCACGGGGTGCCACAGTATCAAGTAAAAGTGGGGTTCGAGTGTGATTCAGGCAGATACATCATTCTTAAGGCTTTCCCTGTTCTGGGGAGGCCTCCTTTTTTTTCTCGTCTTTGAACTCCTGGCCGCGTACCGGCGGAGTTCTGTGTCAAAGGTGATGCGTTGGGCAAATAACCTGGGGCTTACCCTGTTCAACAGCTTAGTTCTTCAGTTGGTCTTTGCAGGGTCCATTGTCAGTACGGCTTCTTATGTCACTACCCATCAATTGGGGGTGCTCAATCTGGTGGATTTACCCCCATGGGTGAAGCTTCTTGCTACGTTGGCCTTCATGGATTTCATGCTGTACGTCTGGCACTTGCTGAATCACGAAGTCCCCCTTCTCTGGCGGTTCCACAGGGTTCATCACAGTGATCTGAATATGGACGTGTCCACGGCGACACGATTTCACATCGGTGAGCTGGCCATGTCGGCTGTGATCAAGATATGCCTTGTTTTCTTTCTGGGGGCGAGTCCCTTGGGCATGCTGATCTTTGAGAGTGCTTTGGTGCTCTGTGCCCAGTTTCATCACAGCAGCCTGAAGGTTCCGGGGTGGTTTGAGACCATTTTCTGGGTTCTCTTCGTCCCTCCGTCCATGCACCGGATTCATCACTCGGTAGTCATCAAAGAGCGCGATACCAATTATGGCACCATTTTCTCCACATGGGATCGATGGCTTGGCACGCTTTTGACCGATGTGGACCAGAGCAAAATCCGAATCGGTGTAGGCGCCTACCAGAAGGCGGAGAAGTTGAACTTTCACAATTTACTTGCGATGCCCTTGACGCGACCAATCAGGTAGCTTTGCGTCCATAAGCTTTCCGCCCTGCTAATCCTGGCCCACTCATTGAATTCAGGGGGGAAGCTATTCAAGTTCAACGGTAGGAAAGGGAAAGAGTTATGCGGTGGAAGCAGTTTTTGACACCCGTCCCGTCCATGGATACAGAAGAGGCCAAGTCCTACATAGCCCAGCACAAAGAAGGCGTGTACACTCTTTTGGACGTACGACAGCCAGGCGAATACGAAAAGGCCCGAATACCAGGGGCCAAGCTCATTCCCTTGCCCCAGCTTTCGGATCGTCTTGCCGAACTCGACCCTGAAAAACCTACCATTGTGTACTGAGCTGCCGGGGGGCGCAGCCGGGTCGCTGCGCAACTCTTGACAGGCCAAGGGTTCGCAGAAGTCTACAACCTCAAGGGAGGCATCATGGCTTGGCAAGGGCTCAAGGCGGTTGGGCTCGCTGAGGTGGGTATGGCTTTGGTAACGGGTGATGAAACACCCGTTGAGATCATTCTGTTGGCGTACGGGATGGAAGAAGGTCTCCAGGGGTTTTACGTAGCTATGACCTCAAACGTAAATGATAAAGAGGTTGCCGCTATGTTTACCAAACTGGCAGATATTGAAGATCGCCACAAGGAGAAGCTCTTTAAGCTCTACAGGGAACTCGACCCATCTGTGCCCGACCTTGAGACGTTCGAGGCCGATATTGTCGGGAAGGTCATGGAGGGCGGCTTGACTGCGGAGGAATTTCTGGAGAAGAACCGGCTGGCCATGGAGACGCTTCCGGATGTGCTCAACATGGCCATGATGATCGAGACTCAGGCACTGGATCTTTATTTGAGATACTCGAATAGGACCAAAGACGAGAAGACCAAGGGCGTTCTGTTTGAAATAGCACAAGAAGAAAAGGCTCATCTTGCAGCCCTTGGCCGCGTAATGGATAAAAACGTGTGAACCCTGTTCCAGGCCTGATGCGCCCCAGCATTGAATCCGTAAAAGCGGGACTTGCAGCTTGAACTTGGAGCTTTATACTTTGCCGTTTAATGCGGACTTTCTACGAAACGGCCCTGACGAAATAGTAGCAACTGAAATCCTGCCAGGAGATATAGCCCATATCCACGCTGACATACCAGGCTGATACAAATGAGCATCGATCTGAACTCCAGAGCCACCTCACGTTCTGGTCAAATATGGGCTCAATACAAAGATCTCTTGCTCGGGGAACTTCGGTGAGTAGCGACATGAGTTCATTTACTGTGGGCAACCTCCAGTCGGTACGCCCGGCAAAACGCTTTCTGTTCAACTCTTGAATGTAGCCGTTAGCCTCATGCCAAGTGACGGGATAATCCGAACCGGCCATCTGCCAGGTCAGTCCAGTCACTTTGTCGCTTACAGTACCATCTACGTCGACCTGAAAATCATTGGTGATGTAATGGATCGGACGCCACCGGGCGTCTATGCCAAACGCCTCCCGTGCATGGCCGGGTCTTACCTTGATGCTTTCCCTGCGGGGCGCTTGCCTGTTGTAATTTGCGGGCATCGCATCTTTTGATAAAACGGTTGCTGGCATCTGGCACACTTTCTCTTTTTTCTTTTCCCAGGCAATTTGTAGATGGTCAAGCGCCTCGAGCATTTCTTTGGCGCTGGCAAAGCGATTGTTTTTGTCCTCTGAGATGGACTCCAGTATGAAGTCATCCCAATCTGCATCGAGGTCTGGATTGCACTGGTCGAGCCTCTTGACGGAATCAATAGGCAGTTCACCGGTCAGCATGCGGTACAACATTACTCCCACAGGGTAGAGATCTGCACGGGCATCCACTTGATTTGGATCTTCTTCCTGTTCGGGCGCCGCGTAATAAGGCGAGCCCACCATCAGGTTGCTGGGCCCACCAAAGTCCTCGCCCCGCAGTTTGGACAGACCAAAATCAGTAATCTTGACTGTGTTCTGGTCGGTAACCAGGATGTTATAAGGCTTAATGTCCCGATGAATGATCCCTGCTTGGTGAAGACGAGACAGGCCTACAAGGATTTGGCGGGTATAGTCAATAGCCTTGTCAACGCTCACTATACGAGAAGGCTCTTCCACACGGTAAGTCTCGCCGATAATGAGACCTAGATTATTGCAAAAGTATTCCATAACAAAGAAGGTGAGGTCTTCGGAGTCATGAAAGTCCCATATGGCCACAATATTAGGATGTCGCAGCCCTGCCATAGTAATAGCTTCCGTGACAAAGCACCTTCTGGCTTCCTCTTCACCGAGAAGGGTGACCAGATTGGGGTGGGGCCGAAAAAGCTTTAACGCTACAACCTTGCCCACGACTGGCATACGTACTTTGTAGACCGTACCCATGCCACCTTTACCGAGGAGACCACAAACTTCATACTTGCCGATTTGTTTCATATCAAACCCCTCCGGAGAGACTCTACCAGAGACGTCTCGCATTAAAATCCGGAAAGCCGAGTTCAAGAATCTTATTTGCTGTTGCAGCAATATTGTAAGGAATAAACCTCACCTCAATCTTCCGGGCGCAGGTATCCCAAATAACATACTTTGCGTTGTTATTTCCATCCCTGGGCTGCCCGACGCTTCCCACGTTGATAATGTATTGTTGCCCTGCTTGAAGGGTAGTAGAACCTTTTCGTAAGGGGACTCGTCTCACCTCGCCTCTATCAAAGCTGATAGTTTCCAAGAGGTGGGTGTGTCCCACAAAGCATATCTTTTCTTTCATTGCCGGAAAGAGTCCTCTGAGTTGCACATTGGAGAGTTCAAGCAGATAAGTGGTAATAGAGTCAGGGGGACAGCCGTGTACGCATAAGGCCCCATGAAAGATCATGGAGGGTCTTAAACCATGGATATAATCAATGGTATCAGAGGAAAGGAGATCGAGAGTCAGGACTGAGGATCTTCTGGCCGCGGGATTCATCTCAACCAAATATCCTGGATCGACGATGACCAGTTCGTGGTTCCCCATGATGGAGGGAATATTTCGCTTCCGAATCAGCTTGACGACCTCATCTGACTCAGGGCCGTAGCCAATATTGTCGCCCAGACATGCCACGTCGTTTACTTCAGACTGATCAATGTCTGCCAAAACTTGTTTGAATGCCTCAAGGTTTCCGTGAATATCGGAGATTATACCGAGCCTCATAGGGAGTGCAGTCTTTCCAGGGGAAGGATGTAAGTTTATCGCCGGGTATTATCGCTTTTCCCTGTGTCGTTATCTTCTGCCAGAATCATCCCCTCTCCAGGATAGACCATACGCTCCTCGGGCGGCGTGGGGTTTGTCTTTTCAGGCCAATGTCTTGGTTGAGACTCGGGCCCTTCCTGGGCGACAGGGGTGGGGTTTTTGTCTCTCATCTTGGGGTGTTTCCTGACATCTACACCCGGCACAGTGGCGCTGAACTCGATGGGGATGTTGTTAGGATCAAAGGTATAGATTGAGTGGATGAATCCATGATTAATGACCTCGGAGACCCAGATGTCAGAGGCTTCCAGTCGGTCTTTCAGCTCCCACAGGTCTTCCTCATTCCGCACCTCGAATGAGACATGGTCGAAGACAAAGGGGCCCCTGACTGGTACGCCGTGGTCCTTTTCCTGGGCCTTATCCACTTCCGGCCACTCGAAAAAGGCGATCATGTCGTGCTCTGATATTTCAAAAAAATAGTGCCTGTATCCGGGCCGTCCAAGACCCGCTACGAGGCGCATGCCGAGCAGATCACGCCAGAAGCGGATGGTCGCATCCATGTCTCTGGTTGCCATTGCCAGGTGATTAATGCCAGTGTATTTTACCATATTTGATTTTATTATCACATTTTCAGTAGAAGTGAACCAGTACGTCAGGGGGGACGGGCAGAAAGCGCCGGTTAAAACCGGCATGAAGTAAGAGGTGAGGCTTTAGAGCCAAGTCCTCTACGGAGTAAGGAGTAGCGATCCGCTCCGGCCCCGAGCTATGCGTCGACGACCAGTGATGGCGTGGCGAAGCGTTAGCAGGGGTGTGCATAGGCGCAGTATTGACCTCCGAAATCACCGTTCGGGAGCGCCGACCTTGTAGGGCGAGGGGGAAGGCAATATGAGTGAGTGCGCTAAGCGAGCGCTCATTCGGCTCTCCGGAGTCAGAGACCTGCGGCATGTGCATACGCTTCATGAGCGGAAACCGGGAGATCTCGGAAGGGGCTGTTGTATAGTCCCGAAGACAGTCCGGCCGGGGAAGGTCAAGGCCGAAATCCCGGCGTGTACACTTCCGAGAAGTCGGACAGGCCAATAGTACCTGAGAAGCTG
>DAOUWN010000166.1 GCA_030667105.1 Deltaproteobacteria bacterium | reverse complement strand
TCAAAAATCGATCCGGCGACAATCTCTATGATTTCACTGGACTACCTTCGAGAATGACGGAGCCCTGAATGACGTATGTAGAAGGAAACAACATGCTGACCTTTCAGAAACTCATCCAGGCCCTTGAAAAATTCTGGGCACGACACGGTTGCATCCTGCAGCAACCCTACGACATTGAAGTCGGGGCAGGAACCTTTCATCCGGATACCCTTCTAAGAGTCCTCGGTCCCGAACCCTGGCGGGTAGCCTACGTGGAACCTTCTCGCCGGCCCACGGACGGTCGCTACGGAGAGAATCCCAACCGGCTTCAACACTACTACCAATATCAGGTTATTCTCAAGCCTTCCCCACTTAAGATCCAGGACATGTACCTGAGAAGCCTGAAAGCCCTCGGGTTGGACCTCCTGGCCCACGACATCCGCTTTGTGGAAGATGATTGGGAATCACCGACCCTTGGAGCATCCGGCCTTGGGTGGGAAGTGTGGCTTGACGGAATGGAAATCACCCAGTTTACGTACTTCCAACAGGCTGCAAGTATTGAGCTCGATCCGGTCTCTGTTGAAATCACATACGGCCTGGAACGTATTGCCATGTATCTGCAAGGTATAGACAACGTTTATGACCTGAAATGGAACGATTCCATCACCTACGGAGACCTGCACCATCAGGCGGAAGTAGAGCATTCCACATACAACTTCGAACAGTCTGATGTCAAAATGCTCCTCACCCTCTTTGACATGTATGAGGCTGAATGCCAGCGTGTTATTGCCGGGTCTCTGGTGCTGCCAGCCTATGAATACTGCCTGAAGTGTTCCCATGTTTTTAACCTGCTGGACGCTCGCGGCGCCATAAGCGTTACCGAAAGAACGGGCTACATCGCCCGCGTGAGGAATCTTGCGCGGGCCTGCGGCGCGGCCTATTTCGAACAAAGAAAAACCATGGGATTCCCGTTACTTGAGCAGAGGGCTAAATAACTGCTCATCAAACACGAGGGATAATCTAGATGTCCGGATCTTTACTCATTGAAATCGTGACCGAGGAGATACCTGCGGGATATATCACACCCGCCCTTGAGGCCATGGCAACTCTCATGGACCAGAAACTGTCACAGGCCCGCATCGAACACGCCAAAAATGTGCAGACCTTTGGAACCCCGAGGCGTCTTGCCCTGATAGTTCAAGATGTCTCTGAACGGCAAGCGTCCATCAGCAAAGAGGTTCTAGGCCCTCCAAAGGCAGTGGCCCTTGACTCCGAAGGACGGCCTACGAGGGCAGCAGAAGGTTTTGCAAAGAGTCAGGGCATTTCGGTGAACTGTCTGACCATCAAGGAAACAGCCAAAGGCGATTATGTGTGTGTCAGGAAAACCGAACGAGGAGAGGCATCCCTGAGGCTCCTTCAAACCATTATCCCGGAAGTGATTGCTGCTATTCCCTTTCCAAAGACCATGCGCTGGGCCGATCTGAGTCTGGCTTTTGCCAGGCCGATTCATTCCATCCTGGCCCTTTTAGGAGACCGGATCATCCCTTTCAGGCTCGAAAGTATCAAGAGCGGTCGACGAACCCCTGGTCATCGCTTTATGGATCCAAGATCCATTGCCGTCAGGGATGCTTCCGAATACGTCCCTGCGCTCCGGTCTGCCTTTGTTCTGGCGGACATAAGCGAACGGAAGAAAAAGATAGAAATGGAAATAGCAAAAGCTGCTCGTAATCTGGGTGGCAGAATCCTTCCTGATAATGACTTGCTTGACACAGTCACCCATCTGGTGGAGTACGTTGCCGTGTCGGCCGGAACCTTTGACAAGGGTTTTCTCAAAGTCCCCGGTGAAGTCCTGATCACCGCCATGCGGGAACACCAGAAATACTTTGCCGTAGTCAACTCCGATAACGAGCTGTTGCCCTGTTTCATCGCGGTCAACAACACCCCTGCCGAAGACATGGCAGTAATAACTTCGGGACACGAGCGCGTGCTTCGGGCCAGGCTCGAAGATGCACGCTTTTTCTTTGAGACTGACGCAAAGAGCCCTCCTCACGAAATGGTGGACAGGCTCAAAGGAGTACTCTTTCAGGCGAAACTGGGATCGATGTTCGAAAAGGTGAGTCGAACTCAAAAACTCGCCGAGCGCCTCGCAGAGTTGACACTTCCGGAGCTAAAGACAACAGTATCGCGGGCCGCATGGTTGTGTAAATCAGACCTTACATGTCAAATGGTCAATGAATTCCCAAAGCTCCAAGGGGTCATGGGGCGCATTTATGCAGCCCGCTCAGGGGAACCAGAGGCTGTGGCCCGGGCCATTGAGGAACACTATCTGCCGGCCCATGCCGGAGGGGCGCTCCCCGAAACGCCTGCCGGCGCCCTGCTGAGCATGGCTGATAAGCTGGATACGATCTGCGGCTGCTTTGGGATTGGTCTGATTCCTACCGGGACAACAGACCCCTATGCCCTGAGACGCCAGGCTGCGGGGATCATCCAGATCATGCTGGCAAGGAGCATTTCCACCTCTCTTAAGGGACTCATTCTAAAGAGCCTTGAGCTTTTCAACGACAAGATATCCGAAGACCAGGAGCAAACCGCCCGCAAGGTCCTCACGTTTTTCCAGCATCGCATGGAACACCTGCTGGCAGAACAGGGCTTTGCCAAGGATCTGATTGCTGCTGTGGTAAGCGCTTCCGTTGACAATATCCCGGCAGTACTAAAACGAACAGCCGCATTGCAAGACCTGAAGACCAAACCGGATTTTGAGCCCCTTGCCACGGCCTTTAAACGTGTGGTGAACATCATTAGAAAAGCCCGGCAAACAGGCGACATTGCGCCCGATGCCCACCGAGTTCAAACAGATCCCGGCATGTTTCGGGAACCGTGCGAGCAACTACTTTATGACGCCTTTCAAAAGGTGAAACAGGAAATATCCGAAGACATAGGAAAGGCGGCCTTTGATCGTGCTCTACTGGCGGTGTCCACCCTGAAAGGGCCGGTGGACGGCTTTTTTGATGGGGTTATGGTCCTAACCGACGACAAGAGCCTCAAGCAAAACCGCCTGGCCCTGCTTGGAGAAATCGCCGACCTTTTTGCCATCTTTGCCGATTTTTCGAAGATTTCAACGTAATCCCGTTTTCAAGGAGGTCAGCAAGAGACCTGTTATGGTCTTGGCGTCCTGAATCTCGCCTGCCGTTATCATCTCAAGAGCTTTATCAAAGTCCGTGGGCCGAAGCTCCAGGACCTCGTCATCATCAAGGTTCTGCTCAACTAATTTCAACCCCGTGGCCAGATAGATGTGGATGTGCTCGTCAGTGTATCCAGGGGCGGGCAGAATTTCGGCAATTTCCTCAAAGTTCTTGGCTTCATATCCGGTCTCTTCCACCAGTTCCCGCCTGGCACATTCAATGGGAGCTTCATCCTGCTCCAGAGTCCCGGCAGGGATCTCCCACAGAAATTCGCCCACTGCATGGCGGTACTGCTTGATCAAAAGAATCTTGCCGCTATCCATGAGAGGCACCATGGCCGCGGCGCCGGAATGTCGAACGATCTCCCGGTCTTTGATCAATCCGTTTGGCAACGTTACTCTCTCAAGGACAACGTCAAACACCCTGCCGTGGTAGAGATTCGTGATCTTGTGCACCTTTACAGACATGGAATTCTCCTTTCTCTTTTCACGTGCTCGTGATAGGGGGTTTTTGATCTGAAACCGACTTTTTACAAAACCGTCACACAAACACCAGTTAAATGCCAGAAAAAACGTCAAAAAATACACTGCTTCACGATCTCTCCCGTCTCTATTCCGATATGGAAAAGGCGTACAATCGGACGGCAGACAAGATCGGCCTCTCATGCCGCGGATGTCCTGACAATTGCTGCGCCACCTATTTCCAGCACCATACCTATGTGGAATGGGCCTACCTATGGGAGGGCATAAAATCTTGCCCCCAGAAAGAGCAGCAGGAGTTCATGAACAGGGCCGCCAAGTATGTCAGTGAGAGCCATGCGCTATTGGGGCGTGGTCTCAGACCCCGCATCATGTGCCCCCTGAACCATGACGGGCGCTGCCGGCTTTACGACCACAGGCTCATGATATGCCGCATGCATGGCGTCCCGAACAGCTATGTCAGGCCGGACGGCAAAAAGATGAACTTTCCGGGCTGTTTCAGATGCCAACAGGTCTGCTCGCATCTTAAAGAGATCCCCGTTCTCGATAGAACAAGCTTCTACCAGAATCTTGCCTCATTGGAAATGGCCTTTGTAGAACAGGAAAACAATGCCCTGCCCAAGGTAAGACTCACCATAGCCGAGATGCTCATCAAGGGACCGCCGAGAATCTTACGAAACCGTCAAAATCCATTGACACTATCTCACTGAAAGAATAATAACGACTAACCCGACCAACCACAATCATCCGCACACCATACAAAGACATGAGTATCGATATTGTTGTCCTATCCTTTGCCGCACTGATTGGCCTTTACGTGGCGGCCAACATTGGGGCTAATGATCTGGCCAATGCCATGGGAACCTCGGTAGGTTCTCGGGCCATTACTCTCAAACAGGCCTTGTGGATTTCCATCATTGCCAATCTCCTTGGGGCTGTTCTTGCAGGGGGGCATGTGACCAGCACCATTAGCAAAGGCATAATCGACCCGACATTGCTCACCAGCGAACCCAACAAATTGATGCTTGGAATGTTTGCCGCTCTGCTCTCCGCTGGCCTCTGGGTGCACCTGGCCACATATTTCGGCCTTCCTGTCTCCACCACCCACGCCATTGTTGGGGCTGTCGTGGGCTTTGGCATTATTAGTGTTGGTGCAGGCGCGGTTAGCTGGAACAAAATCATCACTATCGCTATCAGCTGGGTTGTTTCTCCTGCTGCAGGCGCGTGTGTTGCGGGAGGTGTTTTCTATTTTACTGAGAAAAAGATCCTGTCTGCCAGAGACCCTCACACAGCGGCAATCCACTACGCCCCGGCTTTGATCTTTCTCGTGGCTATGGTGCTGATTCTTTCATTCATATTTAAAGGCCTCAAAAACCTCCATCTCGAAATCGGCTTTTTTCATACAATGTTAATGACTTTGCCTGTCGCAGCTTTGGCCGGCTTGTTTGGCAAAAAATGGGTGCGCTGGCAGGTTCATCTCAAATGCAACGTGCGCCCCGGGCAACAGGGCATGTCTCCGGTGGAGTGTGTTTTTGCCCAGCTTCAGGTCCTCACGGCGTGTTACGTTGCCTTTGCCCATGGGGCCAATGACGTGGCCAATGCCATCGGCCCCCTTGCGGCCATCTTTTCCGTGGTTAAGACGAAGTCAGTGGTCCTCCAGGTGGAAGTTCCCATCTGGATGCTTGTTGCGGGCGGTATTGCTGTGGGCGGGGGACTTATAGCCTTTGGCACTCGCGTCATGGAGACTATCGGAAGAGACATTACCGAGATCACCCCGATCCGAGGATTTTGTGCACAATTCGGGGCCGCCACAACGATCTTGATCTGCTCCCGACTGGGGCTTCCGGTTTCAACCACCCACGTGCTTGTGGGCTCCGTAGTGGGGGTAGGAATCATGCGTGGCATGGGCACGCTGGACTTACGTATTCTCAAAAACATCGGCCTTTCGTGGATCGTGACCCTGCCGTTCACCATGGTCTTGGCCATGATATTATA